>JBFXEM010000227.1:0-4506 GCA_050180135.1 Solirubrobacterales bacterium
CGACGACGAGCAAAAGGAGATACGCCGCTCGGCCCGGGAAATGGTCGCCAGCAAGTTCTCGCTGGGGCGCACGCGCGAGCTGAGTGAGGCCGGAAAGTTCGACGCAGACGGTTGGGCGTCCGTGGTTGAGCTCGGCTGGCCCGGCGTCGCGGTGGCCGAGTCCGATGGTGGCGCGGGACTCGGCATGGTCGCCTTGGCAATCCTTAGCGAGGAGCTCGGGTACGGGCTGGCGCCGGTCCCGTTCGCTGGCTCGGCGATGGTCGCCGAGGCGATCGCGGCGGCCGGGAGCGAGTCGCAGCGCGAGCGCTGGCTGGCGCAACTGGCCGCCGGCGATGTGGTCGGTGGGGTGGTCGCCGCCGACGGGCTCGCGGTCAACGCCGCGGCCGACGTCTTTGTCGTATTGCATCCCGACCGTCCGCAGTTGATCGAGCGCGACGAGGCGGAAATCGAGCCGCTGGCGACGATAGACCTGACCCGCTCCTACGCCCGCGTCTCGGGAAAGGGCAAGCCGCTGCCCGGCGACGTCGCGGCGGGCTTCGACAGGGCACGGCTGGTGCTCGCGGCCGAGTTGACCGGGATCGCCCGCAGGGCGATGGAGATCGCGGTTGCCTACGCCTGTGAGCGGGAGCAGTTCGACCGGCCGATCGGCTCCTTCCAGGCCGTCGCCCACCGCTGCGCCGACATGTTCCTCGAGATCGAGTCGGCGGAGGTTCTGACCTACGCCGCCGCTTGGACGGCTGAGGCCGAGCCCGCCTCGTTGCCGCGGGCCGCCGCGCTCGCGGCGGCCAAGGCCTGTGACGCCGCGATCCAGGTGACGGGGTCGGCGATCCACGTCCACGGTGGGATCGGCTTTACCTGGGAGGCCGATCCCCACCTCTTCTATCGCCGCGCCCAGCTCTCCGCTCACCTGCTCGGCGGCGCGCGCCTCAACTACCCCCGCGCCGCTCGGTTCGGCACAGGCTAACCCGGGGGCCAGAGACACTCCCGCGGGCGCGGGAGTGTCTCTGGCCGAGGGACCGTTCGATGATCACTCCTGTCCGAGCGCTCGCTTAGTTCCATGATATACTAAGTCAGCGCTTAGTCGGGATCTCGCCCGGAGCGCAAATGGGAACAGGTTCGTTCAACAAACCGTTGAGGAGAAGAGATGAAGCAAGAAGCTCAGAGGGGGTTGCGCGGATTTCTGGTCCTAGCGCTGACCGCCGTTGCAATGTCGCTCCTGTTTGTGGCCTGTGGTTCCAGTGACTCCGACAGCTCCAGTGAGAGCACCGCGGGAGGTACGGAAACCTCGGCAAGTGGAAGCGGTAATGCCTCTATTGACCTTGGTGACCAAACGATCGAGGTTGCGGAAGGCACGCCGAAGATCGGATTCTTCGGCTTTGGGCTCTCCGCGTACGAGCTCGCCTATGCCGACGAAATCGAGAAAATGAATGAAGAAGGATCCGATGTCACCTTCGTCGAAGCGAAGTTCGACCCTGCGGTGCAGCTGAAGCAGCTCCAGACTGCTCTGACCACCGACGAGTACGACGCCTGGATCCTGGAGCCGGTGGACGCTGAAGGCGTCTGCCAGATCGCCAGCAAACAGGCGCCCGAGGCGGGCATCCCGGTCTCGATCGTCGTCAACCCGACCTGCGACCGGGCGCTGGAGCCGTGGGACGAAGCGGTTTGGGCGCCCGGAACGCTCAACATGGTGTCCTCGGTCGCCAACGTGACGTTCTTCACCAATGTGCTGAACGCCCAGAAGGAAGTCCTCGAAATCGGTCCCGACACTAAAGTCGGGGTCATCAACGGCCCCGACATCGTCGCCCAAGCGAACGCCTACAAAGCTGCACTTGAAAACGCTGGGATCGAACCGGTCGAAATCGCCAAGGGCGACTACACGGCCCCGACCGCACAGAAACTGACCCAGGCGATGCTCTCGCGCCACCCCGACATCGAAGTGCTGCTGAACGGCTTTGAGGGAGCGACGCCCGGGATGATCGCTGCGCTCAAACAGGCGGGTAAGGGTCCCGGCGAGGTGAAAGTCGGGGACATTGGCGGCAGCAAGGAAATCTCGATTCCGAACCTGGAATCCGGCTGGCTGACGGTGACCGCGGCTGAGGGGCCCCGGACCGCCGCGAGGCAGGCGATCGAAGAGGTCGAAAGGGCGTTCGCCGGCGAACAGGGCGGCCGCCTCTTCAGCGCCGACCCGCCGGGGGCGACCCTGGAGAAGCCGCTCCTCGTCACCAAAGAGAACGCGAAAACGTTCAAACCCGAGTTCTAGCCGAGGAACACCGTGACGGATTCACCGAGAGCCCTGTATCCGCGGGGTTCTCGGTGAAGACGTCCCGTCGACTCCCGAGCAGAAGAGAGAGGGGGACGATCAGTGACTAAGCACGCGACGTTCGACAGTGCCCACTTTCGCACCGTCATGGCCCACCTCCCGACCGGTGTCAGCATCGTCACCGGTCACGGAGCGAACGGACCCTCCGGTCTGGCCGTCGGGTCGTTCATGTCCGTCTCGCTGGAACCGCCTCTGGTCGCCGTCAGTCCTGCGCTGACCTCGACCAGTTGGCCGAGGATCCAGGCCACCGGCCAGTTCTGCGTCAACGTTCTCAGCGAACCTCAGGTCAACATCGCACGCAGCTTCGCCGTCTCGGGAGGCGACAAGTTCGCCGACCTGGATTGGCGAAAGGGTCCGTCTGGCTCACCGATCCTCGCGGGAGCGGTTGCCTGGATCGACTGCGCGATCGAGTCCGAACAGAAGGCAGGCGACCACTGGCTCGTGCTGGGTCGGGTCCTGGAGCTCGACGTCGGCGACGCTAACCAGCCGCTGATCTTCCACCGCGGCTCCTTCGACCGTTTCCGCCCTGTCGGCTGACCTTGCAACAGAGAGTTGCTCGAGCGTCCCCCGGATTCTGCCCCCGCTGCAGATGGATCTGAGCTAACGAAGACCGCCCCACGTATGGGCACCAGCGAGATCTACCGTGCCGTCCTCGCCCTCGACGAGATCGTCGACGCCTTCGTTGTTGGGACTCCCGCGGCGCTACCGGACAGCTGCCTCACCTGCTCGGTCTGCGAGCACCGTGTTCTCCCCGCCACGGCTTCGATGAGAGTCTTCGTGATCCAGAAAGTGCCGGAGATACCAGCAAGCGGATTTCTCACGAAAGGCGCGGTTTGAATTCCGCCCCGGTTTGTTGCGTGCAGATCAGTCCGACCCGTTCTGCCACTCGGATTCACCGAGTGGCAGAACGGGCGCTGATCACTGCATATCGCGGGCAATTGCGGCCACCAGCAGTGGCTGCGGGTAGCTCAGTTGCGGTTCAACAAATCCCTGCAAAGAGGCATGGTTTCTGGCCAGAATCCGTTCATCAGCGGTCGCGGATGGTAAGGAAGACGGGAACAAGCGCGATCCGCTCTCCTTCTTGCGAATTTGGCTCTGTGCGCCGAATCACCCACAATCTAGGCTCGTCGCCGATGCGACTCCACGAGGTCGAGGCAAGCCTCGCCCTCGTCGCCGTTAGCACCTTCCTGGCTGATTGCCCTCCCGCCAGGTGAAAGGATGCCGCCGGCTCATAACCCGAAGGTCGCAGGTTCGAATCCTGCCCCCGCTATAGGAAAAGGCCCCGGAAACGGGGCCTTTTTCGTGCATGGCTTCCGCCGCCACATCTCTCACGGGTACTAAGTGGGTACTAATTTCGACCTTCGGGTTCGCTGCCCGAAGGTCGAGAGCCAGGGCTGGCGGCCGGGAAACCTCAGGTCGCTATGAAGACGTTCTTCAGCTCGGTGTAGTGGTCGAGCGCATCGGGGCCGAGCTCGCGGCCGATGCCGGATTGCTTGAAGCCGCCGAACGGAGTGCTCACCCTGACCGAGTTGTTCGAGTTGACCGACAAGGTCCCGCTTTCCACTGCGCGGGCCACCCTCAGCGCGCGCGCGCCGTCGCCGGTCCAGATCGAGCCGGAGAGGCCGTAGATCGAGTCGTTGGCAAGGGCGATCGCCTCAGCCTCGGTGTCGAAGGGCATCACGCAGGCAATCGGCCCGAAGATCTCCTCGCGGGCGATCCGGTCTGTGGGCGTGGCGGTGGTGACTACGGTGGGCGGGAACCAGTAGCCCGGGCCGTCGGGGGCTTCGCCGCGGCAGGCAACCTCGACGCTGTCGCTGAGGAAGGAGGCGACAGCCTCGCGCTGCCCGGCCGAGATCAGCGGGCCCATCTCGGTCTGCGGGTCGAGCGGATCGCCGACTCGCAGCGCCGTCGTCGTCGCCGAGAAGTGCTCGACGAAACGATCGAACGCGGGACGCTGCACCAGGATGCGGCCACGGGCGCAGCAATCCTGGCCCGCGTTGCCGAAGACGGCGCCAGGGGCGGCAGCCGCCGCTGCTTCGATGTCAGCGTCGGCGAAGATCAGGTTCGCCGACTTTCCGCCGAGCTCAAGCGTCACCCGGGTGATCGTGTCGGCCGCAGCCGCGGCGATCTTCCGCCCGACCTCGGTTGAGCCGGTAAACGCGATCTTCGCCACCCGCGGGTCCGTG
>JBFXEM010000228.1:0-4494 GCA_050180135.1 Solirubrobacterales bacterium
TAGGGTTCCGCCTTCGGGAGAGGGACCGCCGCCTTGCTGGCCACCGACCAGGGTCGGCGCCGGCATCGGGCAGGGACGCACCGCCGTGGGCAGGCCGCTGAGCCCGACCTGAGAGGGGATCGAGTGGATCGGCTCGGGGTTGCACCAGTCGAGGCCGCTGGCCGTCGTCGGCGGCACGGGCGAAACGCCCTGCCCGGCGACGAACGGGTTGGCGAAGCCGCTCGAGCGCAGCTTCGTGCCCAGCGAGCTCAGTGCCAGCGGGCTCTCGCTTTCCGGTCCGATCACGTCCAGTCGTTCGGCGGACGGCGAGAAGAAGCTGTTGGAGACCCGCTCGATGCAGGGCATGTTCTTGCCGGTCGGACTGGTCGGGCAGGCGGACGCGGGTATCTGCGGTTTGCCCTCCGCGTTCAGCTCACCGGTCAAATACGGTTCGAAGGCACCCTCGCCGCCGACGTAGCGGCGGAAGAAGGCGGACATCGTCGCCAGGCCGATCTTCTCCTGGTCGCCCATCCGCACCGCCTCGCCCGAGATCCGCGTGTTGACACTCGGATCGAGCTTGCTTTTCTCACCTTCGCCGTTGACCAGGGCGTAGTTGAGTTCGGGGTCGCTGCCGGCCTGGCCGCTGAGCCGGATGCTGGTCGCGTCGTTGGCCCCGCCGGGGGGTCCGCAGGCTTTGTCCGCGGAGGTCGAGTCGTCGCCGTCGGCGTACCAGACGCTGTTGTACCAGTTGTGGTTGCCGCCCAATTGCGAGGACTGGACCATCGGGTACGGGTTGTCGCCGTTGACGTGCTGGCCGCGCTCGTAGATGCGCGCGCCCTGGAGGTTGGAGACGTCGCCGTCGCACCAGGGCAGGATCACCATGAAGGGCACGCCGTAGGTGGCGCTGCGTTCGTAGTTGACCGGGGCGAGGGAGATCACCGCGCGCAACGGGTAGCGGCGGCCGGTCGGTCGCATCCGGTTCCAGTCGACGAAGCTGGAGACGGCGTCACCGCCGCGGGAGTGGCCCATCAGTCCGATCCGGGTGAAGTCGAGCTTGCCCATAAGGGATTTGCCGATGTTGAAGTTCGGGTCCTGCGCTTCGGTCGGCAGACCGCCGGGATCGTTGGCTTTGTAGAGCGCGTCGAGCAGCCCCGAGATCAGCAGGCGCCGGGCGTGCATGCCTTTGCCGATGTTGTCCTGCCGAGACATCAGCTGGTCCTGGTCGAGCGAGAACACCGCGTAGCCCCAGGTCGCCATGTTTTCCGCCAAGTATGCGTAGCCCTCGTCGTTGCGCTTGAAGATCGTGCAGGCCGGGCCGGAACCGCTGTCGCAGCTCCCGTGGTTGCCGTGGACCAGCACGATGATCGGCGCCTTGCCCGGTTTGTTGGTCGGGACGAACGCCGATCCGCGGATCTGGAACGAGTTCGCTTCGCTGTTGCCGGTGGCGGCGCCGCCGGTGGCATTCGGTTCCTGGTACTGGAAGAGGCCGGCCTTGAACGGGTCGAGGCGGTCCACCGAGTACGGACCGCGGTCGAGCGGGTCCGGGAGTCCGGTGGGAGCCTCGCTGGAAGCGGCAGAGGGGATCAGCGCCAGCAGCAGGCCGATGGCGAGGAACAGTGGAACCAGCTTGCGAAGCGAACGAGCACGCATCAAGGGCATCTCCCGATGGGATAGGTGAGAGCAGGGGATATGTGGACCGAAAGCGGCCCGCACTCCTCACTCGAAGGGCGGGCAGGCAGGCGAATCTAGGCCCGTCCCCCCAGCCCGAAAATCACCGACTGGACATATTTCGCGGTGCCCTTCTAGCCCGCTGTACAAGCGAAATCAGCGATGCAGAACGTGATCGAGAGCGCAATGGACCGTCGGTCCAGCAAACGCCAAATCGGCTGGACCGACGGTCCAGCCGCCGGTTAGGACTGCAGCGCTTCCACCCGCGCGAAGATCTCCGGCAGATGGGTCAGGTAGGCGCTGTAGTCGAAGACCGCGTCGAGGTCCAGCGGCGGCGTCTCGGCCGCTTCCAGCAGCTCGCGGAACTCGGTCCGCGTGTCCCAGGCGCGCTGGGCGTTCTCCTGGACGATCCGGTAGGCGTCGTCGCGGCTCAGCCCCGCCTCGACCAGCGCCGTCAGGGCGCGCTGGCTGAACAGGGCACCGTGGGTGAGGCCGAGGTTCTCCTGCATCCGCCGGACGTTGATCGTCATCCCCGCGGCGACCTTGGTCGCCAGGTCCTGCATGTAGTCGAGCAGGATCGTCGCGTCGGGCAGGATCACCCGCTCCGCACCCGAGTGGGAGATGTCGCGCTCGTGCCAGAGGGCAATGTTCTCGACCCCGGTCTGGGCGTAGCCGCGCAGCACCCGGGCCAGCCCGGTGATCCGCTCGGTGCGGATCGGGTTGCGCTTGTGCGGCATCGCCGAGGAGCCCTTCTGGCCGGCGGCGAACGGCTCTTCGACCTCGCGCAGCTCGGTTTTCTGCAGGTTGCGGATCTCGGTCGCGAAGCGCTCGAGCCCGGCGCCGGCGATCGCGATCGCCGAGAGCAGGACGGCGTGGCGGTCGCGCGGGACCACCTGGGTGGCGACGTCCTCGCGGCCGAGCCCGAGCCGCTCCATCACCCGCGCCTCGACCGCGGGCGGGATCGAGGCGTAGGTGCCGACGGCGCCTGAGAGCTTGCCGAAGGCGAGCTGGGCGAAGGCGTCCTCGAGCCGGGTCAGGTTGCGGTCGGCCTCGAAGGCGAACCCGGCCAGGCGCAACCCGAAGGTGGTCGGCTCCGCGTGGACCCCATGGGTGCGGCCGACGCAGAGCGTGTCGCGGTGCTCCAGCGCCCGGGTGACGAGTGCGTCGCGGTAGGCGCGGGCGCCGGTGACGAGGATCTCGCCGGCGCGGCGCAGCTGCAGCGCCAGCGCCGTGTCGAGCACGTCGGAGGAGGTGAGGCCGCAGTGGATCCAGCGCCCCTGCTCTCCAACCGAGGCGGCGACGACGTCGACGAAGGCGGCGACGTCGTGGTCGGTCACCCGCTCGCGCTCGTCGACCGCCTCGACCGTGAAGGCGGCGTTGGCGCGCGCCTGCTCGGCGGCCTCGCGTGGGACCAGGCCCTCCTCGGCCCAGGCCTCGGTCGCCGCCAGCTCGACCTCGAGCCAGGTCTCCATCTTCGCCTGCGGGGTCCAGACCGCCCCGATCTCGGGGCGGGTGTAGCGGGGGATCACGCGTTGATTATCCGCGCGGCGAGGATGCCGGCGTTTTTGGCGCCGTCGATGGCGACGCAGGCGACCGGGATCCCTGGCGGCATCTGCACGGCCGAGAGCAGCGCATCGAGGCCGCCCAGCGACTTGCCGAGAATCGGCACGCCGATCACCGGCAGGTCGGTGTGGGCTGCGGCTACGCCCGGCAGCGCCGCCGACATCCCGGCCCCGGCGATGATCACCTTCATCCCGCGCATGCGCGCGTTCATGCAGTACTCGCGGACCAGCTCCGGATCGCGGTGGGCGCTCATCACCCGTACCTCGCAGAGGATGCCGGCGTCCTTGAGCGCCGCTTCCGCCGGCAGCATCTTGTCCATGTCGTTCTTCGAGCCCATGATGATCCCGACCAGGGGCGTCTCGGCGTCGATCTCCTCGATCTGCTCGAGCGCCTCGGTCTCGGACGAGGGGGCGAGGTCGGGTGGCGGGGTCGGGGTAGGGTCTGAGATCTCGGTCATCTTGCCTCTCTAGGTGGTCTGGCTGGCTACGCGCTCGACGGCGCGAGCGGCGATATCGGTGCGGATCTGCATCCCGTCGAACGAGATCCGGCTGGCCGCATCGTACGCACGATCGCGAGCCTCGGCAGGGCCGGCGCCGAGTGCGGTGACGTTGAGCACGCGGCCGCCGGCGGTGACGATCTCGCCGTCCCGCTCGGCCGTGCCCGCGTGGGTGATCTCGGCCAGCTGCGCCGCCTCGTCGAGGCCGTGGATCACGTCCCCCTTCGAGGAGCTCTCCGGGTACCCGGCCGAGGCCAGGACCAGGGTCACGGCCCAGTCGGGATCGAACTCGGCGCTGGCCCCGGCGAGGCCGCCGGGCTCGCGGGCGGCGAGGAAGAGGTCGACGATGTCCGAGCGCAGCCGCGGCAGCACCGCCTGCGTCTCCGGGTCGCCGAAGCGGGTGTTGAACTCGAGCACCTTGGGGCCGTCGGCGCCGATCATCAGGCCGGCGTAGAGGACGCCGTGGAAGGGGCGGCCGCGGGCGGCCATCGCGGCGACGATCGGGCGGTGCACGCTGTCGACGATCGCCTCGATCTGCTCGGGGTCGAACCCGGGCACGGGCGAGTAGCTGCCCATGCCGCCGGTGTTCGGGCCCTCATCGCCGTCGAAGATCCGCTTGTAGTCCTGGGCCGGCGCCAGCGGCACCTCGTTCTCGCCGTCGCAGAGTGCCAGCAGCGAGAGCTCCTCGCCCTCGAGGAACTCCTCCAGCACCACGGTCGTCTCCCCGAAGCGCCGCTCGGTGAAGAAGTCGTCGATCGCCTCGCGTGCTTCGGCCTCGGAGTCGCTGA
>JBFXEM010000229.1:0-4479 GCA_050180135.1 Solirubrobacterales bacterium
CGATGGCGCCCGCGTCCACGAGGTCGGCACCGGCTCCGGCGCGATCGCGCTGGCGCTGATCGCCGAGCGCCCCGACCTCCGGGTCACCGCCTCGGACCTCTCGCCCGAGGCGGTCGAAGCCGCCCGTGAGAACGCCGAGCGGCTCGGCCTCGAGCTCGACGTCAGCGTCGCCGTCGGCGTGCCCGACGACCTCGAGGACGTCGACCTGGTGATCGCCAACCTGCCCTACGTCACGGACTCGACGATCTTCGAGCGCTCGCCCGAGATCCAGCGCGAGCCGCGCATCGCCGTCACCGGCGACTGCGGCGAGGACGGCCTCGGAGTGATCCGCGGCGTGATCGCGGAAACGCCGTCAGGCTGGCAGCTGGCGATGGAGCACGACACTCACCACGGCCCGGCGATGCGCGAGATGCTGCGCGACGCCACTACCCTTCAGGACTATGAGGGCAACGAGCGGGTGACTGTCGGCTTCGCTCCATGACGCCGGCGGTGGTCGATGACTGACGAGGCGCCGCCACGGGCGGAGCCGGTTCCCGACGCGACTGGCGATCGCTCCGCGGCGGCCAGCGAGGCCCAGCGGCGGGCCAAGGTCGAGCGCCTGCGCGCGGCCGGGATCAATCCCTACCCGCACAACTTCGACGGGCGCACCCACGTCGAAGAGATCGTCGCCGCCCACGACCCGGCTGAGCTGGGGGAGGGCGAGCACGAGCAGTTCACCTACCGGGTGATGGGCCGGATCACCGGAAAGCGCGGGCACGGCAAGGTCGTCTTCCTCGACGTGCGGGACATCACCGGCTCGATCCAGGCGGTGGCGCGGCGGGACTCGCTGGAGGAGGCGGCCTTCGAGCGGATCGAAGAGCTCGACATCGGCGACCTGGTCGGGGTCGAGGGCGTCGTCTACGTGACCAAACGGGGGCAGCTGGCGATCGGGGTGCGCGAGTGCACGCTGCTGGCGAAGGCGCTGCTGGACCCGCCGGATCTCTTCCACGGGATCAGCGACCCCGAGCTGCGCTACCGCCAGCGCGAACTCGACCTGATGGCCAACGAGGAGTCGCGGGAGATCTTCAAGAAGCGCTCGAAGCTGACCTTCGCGATCCGCAAGCACATGAACGAGCGCGGCTGGGTCGAGCTGGAAACGCCGGTGCTGCAGCGGCTGACCGGCGGCGCCGCGGCGCGGCCGTTCGTCACCCACCACAACGCCCTGGACCGCGAGCTCTTCCTGCGCACCGCGACCGAGCTCTACCTCAAGCGGGCGATCGTCGGGGGGTTCGAGGACGTCTACGAGTTCGGCAAGTTCTTCCGCAACGAGGGCATGTCGCCCCAGCACAACCCCGAGTTCACGATGTTGGAGATGTTCGTCGGCAGCGCCGACTGGAACGGGGTCATGGAGTTCATCGAGGTGCTGGTCGCCAGCGTCGTCGAGGAGATCATGGGCACGACGGTGGTCGAGCGCGACGGGCAGAAGATCGACTTCAAGGCGCCCTGGCCGCGGGTGGTGCTGCGGGACGAGTTGCTGAAGGAGACCGGGGTCGACATCTACGAGGCGAGCCGCGACGAGCTGGCCGAGATCGCCGGCGACGACGCCGAGGAGAACGACGACTGGGCCGGCCTCGTCGACACCCTGCAGGGCAAGCTGATCGAGCCGAAGCTGATCCAGCCCACCTACATCACGGTGCTGCCGATCGACATCTGGCCGCTGGTCAAGGTGCACCCCGACGACCCCAAGGTCTGCGAGGCCTTCGACGGGATCGTGGCCGGGATGGAGATCGTCGGCGGCGGGACGGACATCAACGACCCGGTCGAGCAGCGCCAGCGCTTCATCGGCCAGCGCGAACGGCAGGAGTCGGGGGCCGAGGAGGACCCGCACCCCCACGACGAAGAGTTCGTCAAGGCGCTCGAATACGGGATGCCGCCGGCGAGCGGCTGCGGGCTGGGGATCGACCGCCTGCTGATGATCATGACCGGGGCCAAGACGCTCCGGGACGTGATCATCTATCCCGCGATGCGCGAGCAAGTCAGACCTTAGAACTCCATAGGACCAAGCGAGGGCGTGCCGGCGGCGAAGCGGCAGTGCTCTGCACGACGCGAAGCCGACGGTGCGGCCTCGCGCAGCGTCATACGGAGTTCAGGAGGCCGCCGTCCAGCGGGATGACGGTTCCGGTTAGGTAGGCGGCGCGCTGGGAGCAGAGGAAGGCGACGAGGTCGCCGTACTCGGCCGGGGTGCCGAGGCGGCCGGCCGGGACTTCGTGTCGGGCCAGCTCTTCGGCCTGCTCGATTGAGCCGACGTTGGCGGCGAGCCGCTCGGTGGCGAATTTGCCGGTGGCGACGGTGTTGACGGTGATCCCGTCGGCGGCGAGCTCGCGTGAGAGCGTCTTCAGGTAGCCGACCGTCGCCATCCGGTGCGAGTTGGAGAGGTTGAGGTAGGGAATCGGCTCGATCGTCGTGCTCGAGCCGACGTTGACGATCCGTCCCCAGCCGCGCTCCCGCATTCCCGGCACGACCGCGTCGACGAGCACTTTGGGACCGAGCACCAGCGTCCTGTACGCGTCTTCCCACTCGGGCAGGTCGTGGTCGAGGGCGCCGCCCATCGGCGGCCCGCCGGTGTTGGTGACGAGGATCTCCACCGGCCCCAGTGCCGCCTCGATCTCGGCCGGCAGCGCTGCCAGCCGCTCCAGGTCGGCGGCGTCGGCGACGAATGCCGTCGCGCTCGCCCCGATCTCCTCCACTGCCTCCGCCATTTTCTCGGCCGAGCGGCTGGCCACCGCGACCCGAGCGCCCTCCCGCGCCAGAGCCCCAGCGATCCCCCGGCCGATGCCCCGGCTCGCGCCCATCACCAGGGCCACCTTGCCCCCAATGCCCAGATCCATCACCCCACCCTAGCCACAGCAACAACGCTCAAATCTCGCTGCGCGGGTAGTCTTCACCGCGAGCGCCCGTAGCTCAGTGGTCAACGGGTCCTTTCGGGGGCCCAAAGAGCGTCGGTCTTTCAAGCCGAAGGTCGCGGGTTCGACTCCCGTCGGGCGCATTCCTCGTGGTTCCGTTCTGTGCCGGGGAATGCCCAGTGCAGAGCCAAGTCTTCGGTCTAGGGCTGGAGAGGCGTTCCGGTGGGTGCCGGGCGATTCCGTGGCGTTCCGCGACCTCTTGGTCTCATCCTGGTCGCATCAGGACTCGTGCTTGGCGGCGAGTTTCGCCAGCTCAGCGACGGTGACGCCGAGGGCCGCGGCGACATCGCTCACGGTGGCCCAGGTCGGGTTGGCGTGCCCGGCCTCAAGGTGCGAGAGCGTCGGGACCGCGATGCCGGCCTGCTCAGCCACCGTCTCCTGAGTCAGCTTCTTCTTCTCGCGCGTGAGGCGGACCGCGATTCCGAGTCCCCGCTGTGGTCGCGATGAATGCCGCATCGCGAGGGACATTCTCAGACGCGCATGCGGACAAAGCGCGGCTTAGTACATGTGCTAAGTACTTGCTACGCTGACCGACAAACAGAAAGCGGCCCCCGAGCGGCGCGGACACGCCACCCGAGGGCCTAACCACAAGGAGGGTTAGCTCCTCATGGCTGGTACCGACTCTATGGACTGCGGCTCGGATCGGGCGCAATCCAACGACCTGAAAGATCTCCGCGACCAGGGCGTCGTCCTCATCCACGTTCTGACGCTTCACCCGGCCCACGTGCGGCTCGTCGAGCTCGTGCGCGAGGTCACCGCCGGCTCCGCTGAGTTCGAGGACGCAGACCGCTTCGAGCGCGCCGCCCGCGACCTCGTCGCCGTCGGTCTACTGCTCCTCAGCGGTGAGCTGCTGCTGCCGACCCGAGCGGCGCTCCGCTTCAATGAGATCGTCACGGCTGGGATCTGACGATGCACCTGTCAGTACGCCGAGAGATCCTCGGCCGCATCAGCGACAACATCAGGCTCGCGCGGCGCAGCCAGCGGATGACCCAGGAGCTGCTCGCGCATCGCTCGGGTCTGCACCGCACCGAGATCGGGAAATTGGAGAACAGCGAACGGCTGCCACGACTCGACACGGCCGTGAAACTGGCGACGGCGCTAGAAGTCCCGTTGGACCAGCTGGTCGACGGGGTGACGTGGGAGATGCCGCAGCGTTCGTGGGGGCGCGGGGGATTCAAGGTCGATCCCGCGCTACCTCTACTGCGGCCTCACGACCCTCGATGAGACCACGATCCACCTTGCTTCCTCTCAGACCCCGACGCGCAGCCCCGCGACACGACCGCAGCACCGACATCACCCGGCAGAGAGAACGCGAGAGGACCGGCTCCCTGTCTCCTCGTACCGCCCCACAGACTCCACCCCCGACAGCCCGACACACTATGCACCCTCCAGTGCCGTGCCTGGGCCGCCTCTTGTTGATTCGAAACGTCGGCAAGGGTCGGAGGCGCTGCGGCGTGGCGCAGACCGCCCCTCCGGGCGGCCGATTTTGGCACGGCTTCGCCGTGCGACGGCCGCCAGTAGGAGGGAGCGGTAGGGG
>JBFXEM010000230.1:0-4475 GCA_050180135.1 Solirubrobacterales bacterium
GATCGCCGAGCCGAGGATCACGGTCAGCGTCGCGTAGGGACGGTCGGCAGCGAGGATCTGCGGGCGCGGCGGCAGCAGGCGCCGACCCCGGCGGCGCGGTCGCTGTGCCTCCAAAGCGTCGCCTCGGCGCTCCAGCTTCGGGGCCCGCTTGCGCAACCTCGCGCCGCAGTACGGGCACTCGGTGACGTAAGGACTGACCTCCGAGCCGCAGTTCTTACAGATGACGCTGAGCTCGGTCTCACTCATAGCCCACCGAGGATACCCCTCGTGTGTGGGGGCTGCCCAGGTTTGCGATGGCATACTGCCCGGACCCCAATCTTCGAGGAGGAATTGACGTGGAGCTGAAGAGTCTGACCGAGCAGAAATCGTTGCTGGCCACGCTGCCGCCCGGCAAACGCGCCCGCCTGCACCGACTGCTGTTCGAGTTCGGTCCGGGTAACGGGACGCTGATGCTGCTGCCGATCGACCAGGGCATCGAGCACGGCCCGCGGGACTTCTTTCCCAACCCCGCCTCCAAGGATCCCGACTACCAGTTCCGGCTCGCCGCCGAGGCCGGTTACTCGGCCCTCGCCTGCCAGATCGGGATGGCCGAGAAGTACTACCCCGACTACGCCGGCCGGGTGCCGCTGATCCTCAAGGTCAACGGCAAGACCGACATCCCCTCCTCCGCCAAGTCCTTCTCCTCCTGCAACGCCACCGTCGAGGACGGCGTCCGGCTCGGCGCCGACGCGATCGGCTACACGCTCTACGTCGGCTCCCCGCGCCAGGACGAGGACCTTGCCCAGCTGCGCCAGGTGCGCCAGGACTGCGACCGCTTCGGGATGCCGCTGGTGGTCTGGTCCTACCCGCGCGGCGAAGCGGTCGACTCCAAGGGCGGCGCCAACTCCTTCTACGCGATCGACTACGCGGCGCGGCTGGCGATGGAGATGGGTGCCGACGTGGTCAAGCTCAACATGCCGAAGATCGACTCCAAGAAGGACAAGGACGCACAGCCTCCATACAACGAGATGGAGGTCGACCAGGCGGAGGCGATCCGCCAGTGCGTCGAGTCGGCCGGACGCGCCCTGGTCGTGCTCTCGGGCGGCTCCAAGGTCGACGACGACGTCGTCCTCGGCCACACCCGCGAGATCATGCAGGCCGGCGGCTCCGGGGTCATCTTCGGCCGCAACGTCTGGCAGCGCGAGTGGAACGAGGCGCTGGCGATCGTCGAGCAGATCAAGGAGACGCTGCTGGCAAACGTCAGGCGCACGCCGTAAAGAGGGGAGAGCGCCGGCCCGGCGCTGCTTGAGCCCTGATGGGACTTGGAGAGCAGCGCCACGGCTGGCTGGGCAGCGCCGTGCTGGTCGTGCTGGTGGCGGCGCTGCTGCTGCGCCCCTGGGAGAGCCTCGGGGGCGCGGACGCGGCCGGACCGGCGAGCGCACGGGTCGTGGTCGAGCGCGTCGTCGACGGCGACACGATCGAAGTCGAGCTCGACGGCGTCGCCGAGGACGTCCGCTACATCGGCGTGGACACGCCGGAGACCGTCAAGCCCGAAAGCCCGGTCGAGTGCTTCGGCCCGCGGGCCTCGAACTTCAACCACCGCCTGGTCGAGGGGCGGCTGGCGCGGCTGGTGTTCGGGGTCGAGCGCCGCGACGTCTACGGACGGCTGCTTGCTTATGTCTACCTCGACCGCCGCTTCGTCAACGCCGAACTACTCCGCAGGGGGTTTGCGCGAACGCTCACGATTGCCCCGAACGACCGCTACGCGGAGCGCTTCAAACGGCTCGAAATAGCGGCTGCGCGGCACGGCCGCGGGCTCTGGGGTGCGTGTGAATCGTGAGCGAAGCGTGAGTTCTGCAAGATCCTTTGCTACGGTGCCCGCGGCCCCTCGGGCCACTCCCTTATGCGAATGCGTCAAAGCATCTCCCAGTTCGAGACCGCCTTCGAGCAGGAGACCTCACTCGAGCGCCGCCGCCGTGAGCAGCTGCGCCGCCGTGCGGCGAACCGCTCGCGGGCACGCCGCATCAACCGCACCGAGCAGGACGGGAAGGTCCGATTCAGCGTTCTCGCCGTCTGCCTGACCGTTACCGTGGTCGTGGTCGTGGTGGCGATGTTCGAGGCGCTCGCCTTCCTGATGGCCTAGCTCGCCGCGTCCCGATGCCGACCTTGAATAGAGTCCCGCGCCGATGCCTCGACGCTCACTAAAGCCGCAGCTCAATCAGATCCGCGCCTGGGTCCACCAGGGCCGTACCGATGCGTGGATCGCCCACCAGCTCGAGATCAGCGCCAGCGAGCTGCGCGAGTTCCGCAAGCAGTACGACCTCTCGGCCGACGACGAGAACGCCGGCTCCAGCGAAATCGACCTGCGCGACGAGATCGAAGCGGAGATCGAGGCCGCCACCGCCGAGCAGGAGGCCAGCGAAGAGGCCGAGCGCGCCAAGCGCGAGAGCGAGGACGACGGTGGGGACGAGGACGAGGACGGCGAGGATGAGGACGAGGACGAGGACGGCGAGGCTGAATCCGGCGAGGGCCGCCCCCGGCGCCGGCGCCGGCGCGGGCGCCGCGGTGGCCGCGGTCGCCGCAAAGAGCTCGAGGCGAGCTTCGACCACGGTGAGATCGACGGCTACGGCCTCTGGCTCGACGCCTCGGTCAAGGACAACCCCGTCTACACGGAGCACTGGGCCGGCAAGAAGGACGTCACCGTCCGCATCGAGGCCGACCAGATCGTGATCCGCCGCGCCGGCTCCGCTCCCGCGGGCGGCAGCGACGAGGAGTCCGACTCGGACTCCGACGAAGCCTGACCCCAGCTGTCAGACGGGCAGCTGGCGTCCGCCGGCGAAGTCGCTGGCGCCACGGAGATAGAGCCAGAAGGCAGCGTCGGCAAGCGCTTGGGCATCGCCCTCGGCGGCCGGGGCCACGTCGATCGCCACCTGCAGGCACCAGTCGGTTCCCTTGCCGTAGAGGTCGGCGAGTTCGGCGGCGCTGAAGCTGACCCCGATTCGCCGCCGCAGCTCGTCGCGGATCGCCCCGATCAAGCGGTCGGCCAGGCGCCGCTCGCGCGGGCCGTCGATCGCCTGTAGGTGGCGGTACCCGTCCTCCCACTGGAAGAGCGCGTTCTCGAGCGGATAGCCCATCGCGGCCGAGACTACCCAGCGGCGCTCGCGGGCACTCGACGCCTCAGGAGCCAGGCGTGTCCGGCACTTCGCGCAGCGGCGCGTTGGCGGCGCCGCAGCCCGCGGGGTCGAGCTCGCCACCGACCTTCCAGACGGTGACCGGACCGCTGCGCAGCAGCGGCGTCACCGCGTCCTCGCCGCGCAGCCAGCGCGCCTCCGGCGAGGGCACCGGCTGGTCCGGATGGAGGAAGTTGAGGAAGGGCGAGGTGACGAGGTAGTCGAGCTCGGCAGCGTTGACCGCGGCGCGGAAGCCGGCGCAGTCCGGGATCGCGTTGAAGGCGCCGTGGGGGCCGCGGACGCCGAGGTAGCGGACCTCGTTGGAGAGGTCGGTGCCGTAGAAGCCGTAGCCGGCAAAGCCGGCGCTGGTGCCGGCGAGGCCGATGCGGGCGTCCTCCACCCCACGCGCCCAGCGGTAGGCGGAATCCAGGTCCATGCCGGGGATCCACTCCTGCTCGGGGCCGTCGTTGGCGAAGCGGGAGTCGAGGTAGTGGCGCTGGACCGGATAGCCGACCGCGACGACGACCAGGGCGAGGGCCGCACAGGCGCCGATCACGAGCCCGCGAGCCGTGCCGCGCTGGCGCGCGAGCAGAAGCGCCGCGGGGATCGCGAGGGCCAGAACCACCAAAAGCAGCGCGAAGGGCCGTGAGGGGTCCCTGAGAGCCTCGTCGGGGCGATCCGTGAGCAGGAAGACGACCACCAGGGCCGCCATCAGGCCCCACTGGCGGCGCGGCTGGTCGAACGCCCGCGGCAGCGGCAGCAGCGCCAGGCCGACCAGCAGCGCCGGGACGACGAAGCGGACGTTGATCGCGAAGCCGACCGGTTCGCCCTCCGCGCCGGCGGCGCTGAGCGGGGTGAAGAGGTAGGCGAGCATCCCGAACAGAGCGACGGCGCCGATGCCGCGGACGATGCGGTCGCGGCCGCCGAACAAGGCCCAGAGCGCCGCCACCACGGCGCCGCCGACGACGAGCGGCCAGAGGGCGCCGAAGGCGTCGTGCAGGCCGGGGCTGAAGTACTCGCTCCAGATGCCGGTGTCGGTCGCGTAGTGGACGATGTTGAAGTCCGGCCGGCCAACCTGGAGGCGGTCGGGATGGGGCAGTGAGATCGGCCCGATGCTCTCCACCGCCGGCAGCGGGCTGCCGGCGACGACGAGGTTGCGCAGGTACCAGAAGCCGCCGCCGAGCAGGGCCGGGACGAACCACCACCCGGCCGCCGCCCAGCGCCTGCCGATGGGCGCCAGGACCAGGACCACGACCGAGAGCGCCGCCGCCATCGCCAGCACCGTCACCTTCGTCCCGGCGGCCAGCCCAACCGCGAGACCGGCGG
>JBFXEM010000231.1:0-4443 GCA_050180135.1 Solirubrobacterales bacterium
ATTCCTGGAGACGCTGGGGATGATCAGGCAGCAGTTGAACCCTCAGCTGGAGGTCTCGGGTTTGCTGATCACCATGTACGACGAGCGCACCAGACTTGCCCAGGACGTCGAGTCCGAGCTGCGCCGCCATTTCGGCGAGATGGTGTTCGAGACCGTGATCCCACGCAGCGTGCGAGTCGCCGAGTCGCCGAGTTATGGTCTGCCGGTGACCGAGCACGCCCCAGGATCGCGCGGCGCGATCGCCTACCAGGCCCTCTCCAGGGAGCTCGCGAGCCGTGGCTAGCGGCACCAAACGAGGGATCGGCCGCGGACTCTCGGCGATCCTCCCCGAAGTCGAGAGCAGCGCCGCCGGCGATCTGCGGGAGCTGCCGGTCGAGCTGATCAAGGCCAACCCCGACCAGCCGCGCACCAACTTCGACCCCGATGCACTCGATGCTCTCGCCGCGTCGATCGAGGCCAGCGGCGTCGTCCAGCCGATCCTGGTCCGCCCCCTCCACGACGGCAGCTACGAGCTGGTCGCCGGCGAGCGCCGCTGGCGCGCCGCCAGGCAAGCCGGGCTCGAGAAGGTGCCGGCGGTCGTGCGCGACCAGGAGGAGGCCGAGCGCCTGCAGGCGGCGCTGATCGAGAACATGGTCCGCGAGGACCTCAACCCGGTCGAGGAGGCGCGCGCCTGCTCGGCCTTGATCGAGGACCTCGGCTTGACCAAAGAGGAGCTGGCCCGCCGGGTCGGCCGCAGCCGCCCGGCGATCTCCAATCTGATTCGGCTGCTCGAGCTTCCCGACGAGACGCTCGGTCAGCTGCAGTCCGGGGAGCTCAGCGAGGGGCACGGCCGCGCCCTGCTCGGAGCCCAAGGAAATGACGTTCGCCGGCGCCTCGCCCGCGACGCCGTGCGTGGCGGTTGGTCGGTGCGCGAAACCGAGAACAGGGTTCGGCTGGCCAGCCAGCCAAGATTGAAGAAGCATCCCGACCCGATCGATCCCGACGAGGTCGAGGCGCTGGAAGCCGCGGGCGACGCTTTGGAGTCGGCGCTCGGGCACGAGGTCAAGGTCAAACCGCGCAAGGACGGCTTCGCTGTCGAGCTGCGCTTCGACAGCGTCGCCGAGGCACACGCGCTGGCCCGGGCGCTGCGCCGCCGGCGCAGCTGAGTCCTCGCCGATCCCGGCTCGCGGCCCGTCGCTATCATCGCCGTCCCCGGGCGATTAGCTCAGTTGGTTAGAGCGCGTCTCTGATAAGGACGAGGTCCCTGGTTCGAATCCAGGATCGCCCACTCGGCCCCGTAGACTTCCTGGCCCCAATCCACGCTCGGGAGCTCCTTTGCAGCAGATGCAGATTTACGGTGTCAGCTTCGACATGGTCGGCAAGCAGCCGATCGTGCTGTTGAAGACGGTCGACGGCAACCGGTTCCTCCCGATCTGGATCGGCCATCCCGAGGCGGCCGCGATCCTGATGAAGCTGCAGGGCGCCTCGACGCCGCGGCCGATGACCCACGACCTGCTCTCGGACATGCTCGAGAACCTCGACGCGAAATGCGAGCGGGTCTCGGTCACCGAGCTGCGCGACAACACCTTCTACGCCTCGATCACGGTCTCCGTCAACGGCTCCGAGGTCGAGATCGATTCCCGCCCCTCCGACGCGCTGGCTCTCGCGGTCCGCGTCTCGGCCCCGATCTTCGCGGCCGAGGAGGTGATCGAGGAGTCGGCGATCGAGTTCGAGCACGAGGTGGAGGACACCGAGGAGGTTGTCGACAAGTTCAAAGAGTTCCTCGATGAGGTGACTCCGGAAGACTTTGCTTCTGAGGATGGTTAGGCGGAGGGTCCGGGTGGGTCCCTTCGCTTAACTTTTTGGCCATCGTCGGTGGCCGTCCGAGTTGCGCAGCGCCCAAAAAGTGCAAGACGCTTCGGAACCCACCCGGACCCTCCGACGAGCGGATCCGCAGATGCAGAGGCTTGCGGAGTCACCCTCCCGCGGAGATAGATAGGCGGGAAATGAGGGCGTGGTGGGGGTTCAGGCAGTAGCTGGCTTGAGGGCTAGGTCGAGGATGCGGGTGACCAGGTCCTCGAAGGGGAGGCCGGCGGACTCGGCGGCCTGGGGGAGCAGGCTGGTGTCGGTGAGGCCGGGGATCGCGTTGGCCTCGAGCACCCAGGGGCCGTCGGCGGCGAGGATCACGTCGACCCGGGCGAAGCCGGTGCAGCCGAGCGCGCGGTAGGTGCCGAGCGCCGCCTCGACCACGGCGCGCTCCTCGCCCTCACTCAGCTCGGCCGGGCAGACGAAGCGGGTGCGGCCGATCTCGTAGCGGGCTTCGAAGTCGTAGCGGTCGCCCTCCGCCAGCAGCGCCTCGACGACCGGCAGCGCCTCGTCGCCGAGCACGCTGACGGCCAGCTCGCGGCCGTCGACGAAGCGCTCCAGGACGACGCGGTCGTCGTAGCTGAAGGCGGAGACGAGCGCCTGCGGCACCTCGCTCGCCGTGCCGGCGAACTTGATCCCCAGCGAAGAGCCGCCACGGCTCGGCTTGACGACCAGCGGGAAGCCGAGGGTGCGCTCCAGCTGCCCAAGCGCGTCGGCGGCGCCGAGTTCGCGGAAGGCGGCCTGGTTGAAGGCAAACCAGTCGGGCGTGGGGATGCCGGCGTCGCGGATCGTGTCCTTGGCTGCCGACTTGTCCATGCAGCGCGCGCAGGCGGCGGCGCCGGGCCCGGTGAAGGGGATGCCGAGGATCTCCAGCAGCTCCTGGGCGGTGCCGTCCTCGCCGCCAACCCCGTGCATGGCGACGAAGGCGACGTCGGGGGGGTCGGCGACCAGCCGTTTCACGAGGTCGGGACCGACGTCGATCGGCACCACCTCGTGGCCGAGCGCTTCCAGCGCGTCCTCGACCCGGGCGCCGGAGCGCAGGGAGACGCCGCGCTCGAGCGAGCGGCCGCCTTTGAGGACCGCGACCCTCACCCCGACCCCTCGCCGGTCTTGCGGAAGGGGACCACGTTCTCCTCGGCGCGATCGCCGGCTGTCTCCGGCCGCGGCACCGGCAGGCGCTGTTCGCCGGTGAGGGCTCCGTAGAGCTCGACCTGCTCGTCGATCGTCTTGCCGATGCGGCGGATGCCCTCGCGGATCTCGTCGTCGTCGACACCGGAGAAGTTGAGCCGCATCGAGCTGCCGCCGCGACCGTCGACGTAGGCGCCCTGGCCGGGGACGAAGGCGACGTCGGCGCGCAGCGCCTTCGCCAGCAGGTCGCCGGTGTCGATGTAGTCGGGCAGGGTCGCCCAGATGAAGAGGCCGCCCTCGGGTTCGGTCCAGGTCGCCTCGGCGGGGAAGTGCTCCTCCAGCGCCGCCAGCATCGTGTCGCGGCGGCCGCGGTAGATCTCGACCAGGTCTTCGACGTACTGGCGCCAGCGCCCTTCGGCGAAGTACTCGCGGACGAAGTACTGGGTCAGGGTCGAGGTGCAGAGGTCGGCCGCC
Source organism: Solirubrobacterales bacterium (assembly GCA_050180135.1). Lineage (GTDB taxonomy): Bacteria > Actinomycetota > Thermoleophilia > Solirubrobacterales > 70-9 > VAYN01. Next base: position 3,448 of record JBFXEM010000231.1, read on the forward strand.
TGCTTGCCGAGGACGATTTTCTCCATCACCGGCGGCGGCGCCACCGCCCAGCCGAGCCGGATCCCGGGGGAGAGGATCTTCGAGAAGGTGCCGAGGTAGATGACGAAATCGCCACCGTCGAGCTGGTAGAGCGGCGGCAGCGACTCGCCGCTGTAGCGGAGCAGTCCGTAGGGACTGTCCTCGACCACGAGCAGCTCGTGCATGCGCGCCAGTTCGACCAGCCGCGCGCGGCGATCGAAGCTCATCGTCACCCCGGCCGGGTTCTGGAATGTCGGCACCGAGTAGATGAACTTCGGCCGTCGCCCTTCGCCGACCAGGCGCTCGAGCAGCGGTTCCAGCAGGTCGATCCGCATCCCGTCCTGATCGCACTCGATCTGGATCACCTCGGCCTGGTAGCTGCAGAAGACCGGTACCGCGCCCGGGTAGGTGGGGGCCTCGCAGATGACGACGTCGCCGGGGTCGACCAGCGTCTTCGCGACCAGGTCGATCGCCTGCTGGCCGCCGGTGGTGACGATCACGTCGTCGGGGTCGGGCAGCATCCCCTCCGCCGCCATCACCTCGAGGATGCAGTCTTTGGTCTCCTCGAAGCCCTCGGTCGGCCCGTACTGCAGGGCCTCGGCGGCGGACTCCTGGGCGATCCGGGTCATCTGTGCGGCGAAGCTCTTGGGCGGGAAGGTCGAGGTGTCCGGGAGGCCGCCGGCGAGCGAGATCACTTCCGGGCGCGCGGTGATCGCCATCAGGTCGCGCATCGCCGAGGAGCGCATCACCTTGGTCCGCTCGGCGAAGAGGCCGGCGTAGCGCTCGAGGTCGCGGGTGCTGGTGTGGGCGCGGCGCCGGTGGGGCGGCTGCGGGATTTCGCTCATCCCGGAAGTGTGGCGGATCGACACGCGGGCGCTCAGGGGGTTAGGTTTTCGCACGTGGACTTTCTCGAACAGCTGGGGATCGGCATCGCGATCGGGATGCTCGCCGGCACCACCGGCACGCACGGCTCCGCCC
>JBFXEM010000232.1:0-4435 GCA_050180135.1 Solirubrobacterales bacterium
CGGACGGTGCTGTCGCCGCCGAGCTCGTCGTTGGCCACGTGGGTGGCGCTGACCGTGTAGCGACCGTCCTCACGCACGATCACGCTCGATTTGAAGGTGCCGGTGGTGGCGCCGCCCTTGCTGACCGCGACCTTCTTGCTGACCAGCGGCTTGCCGTCGAGGAAGAAGTCGACCTGGACCTTCTGGCCGGGCACCCAGGGGGAGACCGTGCCGAAGACCGGGACCGTCGAGAAGATCTCGGCGCGGCCGTTGTCGAGCTTGCCGAGCTTGATCTTCACCGTCGCGTCCGGCACCGGTTCGGCCGGCGGCTTCGGAGCGGCGGCGGCGCTGGCGGGGATCGCCAGCAAGGTCAGCGCGGTGAGGATCAGGGCGAGGCGACGAATCACGGGGCGGAAATCCTACTGGGCAAGTAGGGCGACAGAGTTGTTGAGCACGTGCAGGATGATTCCCGGCACGATCGAGCCGGTCTTTTCGTAGAGCAGGCAGAGGATCACGCCGAAGGCCATCAGCGGCGGCACGGCGCTGATTCCGGTCAACGCGTGCAGGCCGCCGAAGATGACGCCGGCGATCAGGGCGGCGACCCAGGGTGAGAGCTTCTCGCGCAGGCCGCCGAACAGGTAGCCGCGGAAGCAGACCTCCTCGGCCAGCGGTGCCGCGACCACGATCAGCAGGATCTGGACCGGCAGCGGCCCGAAGCCCTCGGCGATGTCCTCCTGTTCGGGCTGGGTGATGAACAGCGAGTAGAACATTGCGAACAGCAGGTAGGCGCCGACCGCCGCGGCCATCCACTTCCGCGAGTAGCCGGGGGCGAACCGGCGCACCCCGAGCCGCAGCAGGATCTCCCGGATCGAGGCGGCGCCGCGCCAGGAGGCGATCGCCATCGGCACCAGCAGGAAGCCGAGCGCGGTGGCGAGCTGGACGATGATGTTGCCCCCGGTGCTGAGCTCGCCGTCGTCGGTCGCGAGGAAAGCGGCCGGGATCCCGAGCAGGATTCCGGCGCCGAGCGCGAGGACGACGCCGAGCACCGCCGCCCCCGGGCCCCAGTTGGAGTACGGGAAGCGGGGTTCGGGCGTGCGAGCGATCTCCGGCGCAGCTAAGTTGGCCTCCATGTCGCCGCAAGTTTCACAGGTCTCGCGCTCGACCAAGACCCGGCTGCGCCTGCTGCGCCGCTTGATCGTCGTCACCATCCTGGTCGTCCTCGGGATGATCGCCCTGGGCCAGTTCACCGACCTCGAGCGGCTGGCGACCGGGGTGCTCGCCTCCTCCGCCGTGATCGCGTTGATCGTCGGCTTCGCCGCCCAGCACACGCTCGGCAACATGGTCGCCGGCGTGCAGATCGGCGTTTCGCAGCCGTTCCGGATCGGCGACAAGGTGACCTTCGAGGAGACCGAAGGCCGGGTCACCGACATCTCGCTCTCCTACACGTACATCGACCCCGGCGACGGCAGCTCGGTCGTGATCCCCAACCAGCTGCTGGTCGACGGGATCGTCCACAACCACTCGACCGGCGAGACGGCGGAACTGCAGAAGCTCGAGAAACCGGGCTGAGCGGGCGAAGTACCCTCTAGGCCGATGGCGCAGCAGCGCATCCGGCGGAGGCAGAGACGCCGCGGAGGGATCGGCGGCAAGGTGCTGCTGGCTCTTGGCGCGGTCTTCGCGGTGATCGCGATCGCGGTGATCGCCGTCACCTCCTGGGTCCTCGACGTCGCCGCCGACGCCCCCTCGCTCTCGACCTGCAAGCCGGTCGACCAGCGCGGCAACACGACGATCTACGCCGCCGACGGCACCCGGCTGGGCCGCGTCGTCTCCAGCCAGACCCGGATCCCGGTCACGATCGAGCGGATCCCGAAGAGCCTCCAGCACGCGACGGTGGCGATCGAGGACCAGCGCTTCTACGAACACGACGGCGTCGACATCGAGGGGATCGCGCGGGCGGGGCTGAAGGACATCGAAGCCGGCGAAGCGGTCGAGGGCGGCTCGACGATCACCCAGCAGCTGGTCCGCAACCTCTGCCTCGAGGACCCGGAGCGGACCCTCGAGCGCAAGATCATCGAGGCCAAGCTGGCCGAAGAGTACGCCCAGCGCCACAGCCGTCGGGAAGTTCTCGGCGCCTACCTCAACGTAGCCACCTACGGGACGATCGAAGGCACCACCGCGGTGGGGGTCGGCGCGGCCGCCCGGATCTACTTCTCGAAGCCGGTCGGCAAGCTGAACCTGGCGCGGTCGGCACTGCTGGCCGGGCTGCCGCAGGCGCCCTCCGAATACAACCCGATCCTCCACCCCGCGGCGGCGAAAGCGCGCCGCAACCAGGTCCTGCGGCAGATGGCCAAGCAGGGCTACGCGTCGCCCGAGCGCGCGCGGGAGGCGCAGCGACAGGGGCTCGGCCTCGACGTCTCCGAGAGCTACTTCGAACACAAGCAGCCCTACTTCTTCGACTACGTCGAAGACGAGCTGATCGACGAGTACGGCGCCGACCTGGTCCGCCAAGGCGGCCTCCAGGTCCACACCACGATCGACCTCGGCCTGCAGCGGGTCGGGCTGGAAGCGATGCGAGGCGCCCTGCCCTACTCGACCGACCCCTCCTCGGCGCTGGTCTCGATCGACCCCCGCAACGGCCGGGTGCGGGCGATGGTCTCCAGCGCCAGCTACGAGCAGACCCAGTTCAACCTCGCCGCCCAGGGGCGGCGCCAGCCCGGCTCGACCTTCAAGGCGTTCGTGCTGACGACGGCGATCAAGCAGGGGATCGACCCCTACTCCACCTATTACACGTCGAAACCGCTGGACCTCGACCTGCCCTACTGGGGCCACTGGGAGGTCGCGACCGCCGACGAGGGCTACCAGGGGACGGTCAACCTGCAGCAGGCGACTGTCACCTCCGACAACACCGTGTTCGCCCAGCTCGACCTCGACGTCGGGCCCAAGAGCGTGGCGCAGACGGCGAAGTCGATGGGGATCACGACCGAGCTCGACGGGATCCCGGCGGAGGGGATCGGCGGCCTGCGGATCGGCGTCTCGCCGTTGGAGATGGCCGATGCCTACGCGACGCTCGCCGCCGGCGGCACCCACCGCAACCCGATCTCGATCGACCGCGTCGTCTTCCCCAACGGGCACGTCGAGCGACCGCAGAAGCCGCGGCCCGAGCGGGCGATCTCGCCGGCGGTCGCCTGGGAGGTGACCCGCCTGCTGCACGACAACATCACCGAAGGCACCGGCACCGCCGCCTACACCGGCTGCGCCGGGCAGGCCGGCAAGACCGGGACCACCGACGAATACACCGACGCCTGGTTCGCCGGCTACCAGCCGAACCTGGCGACCGCGGTCTGGGTCGGCTACCCGGAGTCCAACGACATCTCGATGTCGAGCGTGCACGGGCGGACCGTCTTCGGCGGCACCTTCCCGGCCGAAATCTGGCACTCGCTCTACTCCGCGGGCTGCGTCCCCTGCGAGGAATTCACCGAACCCGAGGAGAAGATCCAGTGGGCTCCCTACTACGGGCGCTTCGCCCGCTCGGCCCCGAGCGAGGGCAAGTTCGGCGGCGCGGGCGGCGCCGAAGCGGCGCCGCCGGGGACCGCCGCGGTCGGCGGCTATGACCCCGACGCCTACGCACCCGGCGCCGGTCAGGAACCGGCGCCGCTGCCGCCGCCCTACGAACCGCCGCCGCAGGGCGGCGTCGGCAGCGGCGAATCCGCCGGCTCGGACGGGTAGCGGCGATCGACCCGGGGCTCGCCTACGCGCTCGTCTGGGCCGGCTTCCTCGCCTACCTCGGGGTGCTGGCGCTGGCACCGCGGCTCGGGCCGCGGCTCGTCTGGAGCGCGATCGTCCTCTGCGTCACCGCCTTCGCGCTGGCGCCGGTGCTGCTCTCCCACGACGTCTACAGCTACGTGGACTACGCCCGGCTCGGCGTCGTCCACGACCTCAACCCCTACGTCCACCCGCCGCTCAGCGTCCCCTCGGACCCCGCCTACGCCGAGGTCACCTGGACCGAAGCGACCAGCGCCTACGGGCCGCTGTTCACGCTCGCCACCTACCCGCTCGCCTGGCTCGGCGTCGGCGCGGCGGTGGCGGTGCTGAAGGCGGTCGCGGCACTCTCGGTGCTGGGACTGGCGCTGGTCGTGGCGCGGATCGCCTCCTGGCGCGGAGTCGACCCGCTGCGGGCCGCCGCCTTCGTCGCCCTCAACCCGCTCGTCCTCGTCCACGTCGTCGGCGGCGCCCACAACGACGGCCTCGCGATGCTGGCGGCGATGCTCGGCGTCGCCGCCCTGCTGGTCGCCCGCCCGGCCAGCTCCGGCGCCGCCCTCCTCGCCGCCGTCGCCGTCAAGGCCTCGGCGATCGTCGCCGCCCCCTTCGCCCTCCTCGCCGCCGCCCGCCCCGCGGGGCCGACGGGCCGATCTCGGGCCCATATGTCCCGATATCGGCCCGTCGGCGGGCTGTTCCG
>JBFXEM010000233.1:0-4425 GCA_050180135.1 Solirubrobacterales bacterium
CCGCACCGCGACGCTCTCGGGCACCGCCAAGCCGCGCAAGAAGACGGCCCGCGTCTCCCGCGTCAGCGGCCGCGCCGCGCTCTTCTCCCTGCAGGTCGCCAGCCGCTAGGTTCGGTCGGTGATCAAGGCCGTCCTCTTCGACATCGACGGCACCCTCCTGGTCACGGGGGGTGCCGGCGCGGTCGCCTGGCAGCGGGCATTCCGCGAGCTGCACGGGATCGACGCCAACATCGAAGAACACACGCGGGCCGGGATGACCGATCCGGAAATCGCCGAGATCATCTTCCGCGAGGTGATCGGCCGCGACGGCAGCGAGGCCGAGCGGGCACAGGCGATCGCCGCCTACCTCGGCCACCTCGAAGCCGCCGTCGCCGAGTCGGACGGTTACCGGCTGATGCCGGGGATCGAGCAGATCCTGCCGCGCCTGGCCTCCCAGGGAGTCCTGCTCGGCATCGTCACCGGCAACATCGAAGCCGCCGCCCACATCAAGCTCGCCCGCGGCAACCTCAACCGCTTCTTCAGCTTCGGGGGCTACGGCTCGGACTCACGCGACCGCACCGAGCTGACCCGGCGCGGGGTCGAGCGCGGCGGCGAGGTCTTCGGCAGCCAGCTGGAGCTCGAGGCGACGATCGGCGTCGGCGACACCCCGCGCGACGTCAGCGCTTGCCACGGCGCCGGCATCCGCGTCGTCGGCGTCGCCACCGGCGCCTACTCGGTCGCCGAGCAGCGCGACGCCGGCGCCGACTGGGCGATCGAGGATGTCACGCATGGCTTCCCCCTCTAAGCCCGCCTGACCGGCGCACGCCGGCGCCCTCGGTCGCTCGCGTGCAGAGCACGCCACGCTCCCTGCGTCCTTGGCCTGCTTGATCAGGCGGGCTTGGAGCAGCGGGCTTGGTAGATGTTCGTGAAGCCGCTCAAGAACCCGTTGCGGGCGGCGCGCAGGTAGAGGCGCCAGACGCGGATCCGTTCGGGGCCGGCCAGCCGCGTCGCCTCCTCGATGTTGTCGTCGAGGTTGGTGTACCAGTGGAGCAGGGTCTCGGCGTAGTCGGGGGCGAAGTCCTCGACGTGGTGGGTGACGAAGCCGGCCCGTTCCAGCGCCAGCAGGTTGCGGGAGAGGTGCAGCGGTGCCGCATCGGGGAAGACGTAGCGCTCGGAGAAGGCACCGGCCTCGGCGTCGGTGTGGCGCAGGCGGGTGATGCCGTGGTTGAGCAACCGCCCACCCGGCTCCAGCACGCTGGCGAGGGTCTCGGCGTAGACCTCGATCTGGGAGGCGCCGACATGCTCGACCATGCCGATGCTGGCGATCGCGTCGAACTTCTCGCCGGTGTTGGCGATGTCCCGGTAGTCCATGACGCGGATGTCGACCTTGTCGGCGACCCCGGCTTCCTCGGCCCGCTGGCGGCCCTTTTCGGCCTGTGGGGGGGAGAGCGTGATGCCGACCACGTTGGCGCCGTGCTTGGTCGCCGCCCAGAGCGGGAATCCACCCCAGCCGCAGCCGACGTCGAGGACGCGGTCGCCCTCCTTCAGCTCGAGCTTGCGGGCGACGGTCTCCAGCTTCTCCTCCTGGGCCTCCTTGAGGGTCGTCGCGCCCTTGTTCCAGATCGCGCAGCTGTAGACCATCGTCTCGCCGAGGAAGAGCTCGAAGAACTCGTTGGAGACGTCGTAGTGGTGGCGCACGGCGCGGGCGTCGCGCTCCTTGGAGTGGCGGCGGCCGCTGGGCCGCAGCTCGGCGTCGGGGCGCGGCGGCGGCGGCGTCAGGCCGGCGGCGCGGACGGCGCCGAGCAGCAGCGCCCGCTTGTCGGCACCCTCCAGCGAGGGTGGCTGCCAGCTGTCGAGCAGCTCGATCACGGCGTCGATGTCGTCGACGTCGAGCTCGCCGCTGACGTAGGCGCGGCCGAGCCCGAGCTGGCCCGGGGCGCGCAGCACGTGGGCGGCGGCGCGCGGCGAGCGGACGCTGAAGGTGGGCCCCTCGCCGGTCGTCGAGGGCAGCTTCGAGCCGTCCCAGAACTCGACCACGAAAGGCCGGTCGGGCAGGCGAGCTTCGATCTCGCGGCGCAGGGGGGCGGGATTTGCGAACGGCACCGTCGCGCACTTTATAACCGGGACCGCCTCGGCGGCGCCCCATGGCTTCAGGTCGGACCCCTATGATCGCCCGCGATGGCCACGGCAGGACCGCTTCCCTCAGACATACAGCCGGTCGCGAACGAGACCCGCGACCGCATCATCACCGGGCTGGTCACGGTGATCCCGTTCCTGGCGATCGGCCTCGCCGGTTGGCAGGTCTGGGGCAGCGCCCTGCACTGGAGCGACGTCTTCCTCTTCCTCGGCATGTACTTCTTCACCGGACTGGGGATCACGGTCGGCTTCCACCGCCTCTTCACCCACCGCTCGTTCAAGACCTACAGCTGGATGCGCGGGGTGCTGGCGATCCTCGGCTCGGCCGCGATCGAGGGCCCCGTCATCTCCTGGGTCGCCGACCACCGCAAGCACCACGCCTTCTCCGACCAGGCGGGCGACCCGCACAGCCCCCACGTCGACCACGGCGGCGGTTGGTCAGGCGCGATGCGCGGCCTCTTCCACGCCCACATGGGCTGGCTCTTCATCCACACCCAGCGCGGCAACAAGGAACGCTTCGCGCCGGACCTGATCAAAGACCCGGTCGTCTCCTGGGTCGACCGCACCTTCATCTACTGGGCGATCCTCGGCCTGCTGCTCCCCTTCGCGCTCGGCTGGGTTATCGGCGGCACCCTCTTCGCCGGCCTCACCGGCCTGCTCTGGGGCGGTCTCGTCCGCGTCTTCGTCCTCCACCACTTCACCTACAGCATCAACTCGCTCTGCCACGTCTTCGGCAAGCGCGAGTTCGAGACCACCGACCACTCCCGCAACCTCGCCCTGATCGCGATCCCGACTCTCGGCGAGGCCTTCCACAACAGCCACCACGCGTTCCCGACTTCGGCGACGCACGGGCTGCGCTGGTACCAGGTCGACATCTCGGCGCTCGTCATCGACGGGCTCGAGAAAGTGCACCTCGTCTGGGACGTAGTCCGGGTCAGCCCAGAGAGACTCGCAGCAAAAGCCGTCTGACGCTTCGCATCTCGGCGTCCTTCCTCGGTCATGTGCGGAGCACACTCCCTCGGTCGTCCTTGATCTGCTCGGTCAGCCGACTTTGACGCGATACGGCTTGGCGGGTATCCCGGTAGGGGTGAAGCGTCTTGCACTTTTTCGCGACAGCGAAACTCGGACGACCGCACTCGATCTCGAAAAAGTTAAGCGGAACCCCTACCGGGATACCCGCTATGGAGCCGCTTCGGATTCGTAGGAGTCGATCCACGAGTTGCAGGCTTGGGACAGGGGGACATCCCGATGGGGCTTGGCTGGGACTGCGACCAGTTCGCCGATGTAGGCCTTGCCGTCGTAGCCGGTGATGTCCTGAATAGTCGTGGCGTCTGCGACTGAGAGCGTGAAGTTGGTGGGGGTGCCGTCGCTCTCGTAGCTACCGGCGGGCCAGAACTGGCCGTTGTTGGCGAGGCTGATGGTGTTGGGGCGTTGGCCGTCGAGGGCGGCACGCAGGGGCTCCTCGAAGCCGGGCGCCGAGAGCGTGAGGTCGAGCGGGGAGAAGTACTGGAGGGAGAGGTTCCAGCGCCCGGCCGGCAGTTCCAGCGCCTGCGAGGTTTCGTCGCCCGGACCGAGGACCGAGCCGGCGTCCCAGGCGCCTTTGGGGCCGATCGTGGCGTCGGGGAAGAGCGAGGCGCGGCCCGGGTTCTCGAGCAGGATGCGGATCTCCGGCGAGTCGCAGCCGGCCCAGGCGCCCGCGGCGCTTCCCTCGAGCAGGACGTGGCGGTCGGCGGGGGACTCGCCCTGGCGTTCCCAGAGGACGTAGGAGGGAGTTGCCGCGACGCGCTTGAAGTTGGCCGGCGGCTTGCTGTTCCAGGCGGCGCGGCTGGTTACGACGTAGGGGAATTCGTCGAGGGTGCCGGTGGAGAACGAGTCGAAGTCGATCGGGCTGTAGGCGTCGCCGGTGTCGAAAGGCTTCTCCGGGTTCGGCGAGACCGCTTCGTCGGGGAACTCGACCAGCGGCACGTGGGTGTCGGCGCCGAGCAGCTCGTAGGCGGCGTAGCGGTCCTGGCCGGCGTAGAGCACCGGCTCGCCCCGGACCACGGGCAGGAACGCCTGCAGCTCGGACCCGTGCCCCGCCGGCGCCACCGGCGCATCCCGCAGCACCAGCAGGCTCGAGTAGACCGCCCCACCGACAAAGGCCACCCCCAGTAGCGCCCACCCGACCCTCAAAGCCCCCGCCGAGGGGCCGGCTCCGGGAGATACCGGCCCGTTATCGGCCCGCCGGCGAGAAAGGCTCGGGAACTCCCAGATCAGCGGTTTGGCGGCGACCAGCATCGCCAGCGGGGCGGCGATCATCAGCGCCTTCGC
>JBFXEM010000234.1:0-4424 GCA_050180135.1 Solirubrobacterales bacterium
CCGCCTTCTTCGCCTTCTTCTTCGCCGCCTTCGAAGCTCGTTTCCCCGGCTTCGCGATCGTCGCCTTCTCCGAGGCCTGCGACGGCGATCACCTGCGGGACACCGCCGGCGAGGGTGCCGCTGGCGCCCGGGCCGATCGCGACGCCGACGAAGAGGCCGAAGCCGAGCGCGACCGCGGCCATCGGCGCCGCCCAGCGGCGGTCGGTGACCGGCAGCGCCGCCCACTGCAGCAACAGCCTGTAGCCGGTCTCTTTTTTCCGGGGTGGCCGCTGCTTGGCCGGCCGCTTCAGGGCCGGCTTCAGATTCACGAGGGGACCGCGGCCGCCCGCGGCATCAGGTCGTGGCCGCACTGCCAGCAGAAGACCGCGCCCTGCGCGTAGAGGGCGCCGCAGTTGGGGCAGGCGCCGGCGGCGGCGGCCTGGCCGAGCTTCAGCATCCGCTCGACCTCGGCCAGCTCGGCGTCGACCTGCTGCAGCTTCGCCGCCTGGCGGTTGAGCACGTCGAGCCGGTAGTGGTCGCGGCTGGCCATCTCGTAGGCGAGGCCGCCGAGGTCCCACTGCAGGTCGACCAGCTGGCGGGCAAGGCGGTCGCGGCGTCGTTGCAGATCGGAGCTCACTTGATCGTTATCCCTCCGCCTTCGCCGCCCCCCGGCGGCTTCGATTTGTCGATCGGCGGCGGCGCCCCCGGGGTGGCGATTTTGTTCGGCAGTTCGAGCGCTTTCTTGGCCGCGTCTTCGCCGCTTTCGCTTTCCAGTTCTTCGAGTTCGTTGGTCGAGGCCTCGACCACTTCCTTGTCCTCGCCGCCGCCGGAGCCGCCGCCCTGCTTCTTCTTGGCGCCGCCGGAGGAGGAGGTGTTCTTCTTGCCGCTGCCCGCGCCGGAGCCGCCGCCTTCTCCCCCGCCACCACCGCGTTCGCCCGCGCCGGTCACCCGCACCACCTGCGGCGCCACCGGCGCGCTCGCGGTCGAGTCGCCCTTGCCGATCAGGACGCCGACCAGCAGCATCAGCCCGAGCACGGCGATGCCGCCGACCGCGGCCAGGGGCGCGAAGTCGCGTTCGCGCCCGCCCTTGGCGCCCGCCTCCTCCTCGGCGGCCGCGGCCGGGGCGGGCTGCGGCGGCGTCGCCTCACCCTGCGGGCCGGGGGCGCCGGCCTCGCGCGCCATCTCGGCCCGGTAGTCGACCCGCGGCGCCCCGCGGCGGTGGCCGCACTCGAGGCAGTAGCGCTGGTCGGCCGCCAGCGGCGCACGGCACTCCTCGCACGGTTCGCCGGGACGGCCCAGATTCGGCAGCTGCTCGTCAGGCACCGCCGGCCTCCGCTCCGTGCAGGGTCGGGTACTGGGTCACGGTCACCTTGGCGCCGCTCGGGTCGCCGACGAAGTACACGTGGTAGGGCAGCTCCTTGGTCTCGGGCTTGAGGTGTTCGAAGGCGCCGCGGCCGGCGGCGACGATCTCGTCCCCGCGCCGGGCGACCGCGTAGAGCAGCAGCCGGTTCTGGTCTTCGCCGGTGCGGTTGACGACGTGGCCGCTGGCGATCCGCCCGGCTTCGACCTTCGGCGCCGAGACTTCGATCTCCGGCAGCGGCCCCGAGTAGGTGTTGGGCGAGACCCCGACCTTCACCTTGGCGCTGGCCGGCTTGCCGCTGGCGAGGATCTGGTCGTTGATCCAGAGCGCGTCGCCGCCGGCCGGGATGTAGGGGATCGCGATCAGCGCCTGCTCGAGCCCCGGGGCGTCGTTGCGGTAGACGCTGCGCCCCTTCTTGTCGAGCACGTCGAGGGCGATCGGGACGTCGACCAGGTTCACGTCGGAGTCGTTGTGGACCTCGACGACGACCGCACTCGCTTCCGGTTCGCTCAGCAGCGTGGTCGAGAGCACCTTGACGTCGGGATTGGCCTTGGTCACCTCGAGGCCGCTGCTCTCCAGCAGCACCTCCGAGCCTTCGGCTTCGAGCTGGGCGCTGCGGCTCTGGGTCGACTGGCAGGCGGTCAGCGAGGCCAGCGCCAGCAGCGCCAGGCCGCCGGCGAGCAGTGGCCGCAGGCTCATCCGAAGCCCCCGCTGACGTACTCGCGGGTGCGCTCGGCGACCGGCGCGTTGAAGACCTGCTCGACCTCGCCGTACTCGACCAGGTCCCCCAGGTACATGAAGGCGACGTGGTCGGCGACCCGCTGGGCCTGCTGGAGGTTGTGGGTGACGATCACGATCGCGACCTCGCCGCGCAGGGCGACGATCGTCTCCTCGATCGTCTGGGTCGAGAGCGGGTCGAGCGCCGAGCAGGGCTCGTCGAGCAGCAGCACCTCTGGCTGGACGGCAAGCGAGCGGGCGATGCAGAGCCGCTGCTGCTGGCCGCCGGAGAGCGCCAGGGCCGGGTGGTCGAGGTTGTCCTTGACCTCCTCCAGCAAGCCGGCCCGGGTCAGCGCCTCGAGCACCGCCGGCTCCAGCGAGCGCCGCGAGGGTTTTTTCGAGCCGCGCTCGCGCAGCCCGTAGGCGACGTTGTCGAAGATGCTCATCGGGAACGGGTTCGGCTGCTGGAAGAGCATCCCGACCCGGCGCCGCAGGCGGGTGACGTCGAAGAGGTCGACGTCTTCGCCGTCGAGCAGGATGCGGCCGCCGCGGGCGACCGTCGGGGTCAGGTCGACGAGCCGGTTGAGCGAGCGCAGCAGCGTCGTCTTGCCGCAGCCCGAGGGGCCGATCAGCGCCAGCACCTCGCCCTGGCGGACCTGGATCGAGACTTCGTTGACGGCCAGCTTTTCGCCGTAGGCGATGCTGAGCGCCTCGGTTCGCATGCGCTCACGCACGGGCGCCTGCACCCGCTCCATCCGCTTCAGGCGTTTGCTCGCGAGCCCGCCCGCGGGCGGGGCCACGGGGGCATGGCCGTTGCCGTTGCTCGCCGGCACCGGCGCGATCGTCGGCGTCGCCTCCGGGGCGATCCGCCGCACCGGAGGCGGCAGCTTGCTCAGCGCCTCGTCCACGATGGTCCCCTCCCACGGGTGATCAGGTCGACGGCGAAGTTGAGGGCGATGACGATGATCAGCAGCACGAAGGCCGCCGCGTATGCCTTCTCGGGCGAGTTGCCCTCCCCCGCCGGGGAGTTGTTGTAGACGTAGGTGGTGAGCGTGCTGCCGGTCCCCTGCAGCAGCCCGAGGCCGGGGACGCCGCCCTGCGGTTCGGTGTTCAGCGAGGCGCCGAGGAGGATGAAGACGATCGCGGTGTCGCCGACGATCCGGCCCATGCCGAGGGCGACGCCGGTGCCGATCCCGCGCCGCGAGGCCGGCAGCAGGACGCGACGGATGGTCGAGATCCGGTCCTTGCCGAGTGCGTAGGAGGCCTCGCGCACGTGGCGCGGGACCGAGTTCAGCGCCTCCCGCGTCGCTCCCACCACCAGCGGCAGCGCGATCAGCGACATCATCGCCCCGGCGGCGAAGAAGGAGCGGCCGAAGGCGACGCCGGGGGTCGCCTCGTAGGAGAGAAAGCTGAGGAAGCCCTGCTGGAAGACGAGCAGGCCGAAGATCGCCAGCACGATGCTGGGCGTGCCGGCGACGATCTCGATCCCCGACTCGACCGCGCGCGCCAGCCCCGAGGGCTTGCCGTACTCGGTCAGCCAGACCGCGATCCCGACCCCGACCGGGGCGGCGATCACGGTGGCGACGACGGTGAGGATCACGGTGCCCTCGATCGGGTCGAGGAAGCCGCCGGTCTTGCTCTGGTCGAGGCCCGGCAGCGGGTGGCTGAAGAGCTGGTCGAGGCTGAGGTACTGGAGGCCGCGGAACATCATGTAGATGACGATCGCGGCGGCGATCAGGCAGAGCAGCAGGCCGGCGCCCCAGGCGGCGGCGACGCCGAGCAGGTCGCCGACGCTCCACGATTCGCGGTGGGCGGTGCGCAGGCGGCCGACGAGCGCCGCTGGACTCCAGCCGTGGGCGTGGGCACTCATCGGCTCAGCGCGCCTGCAGGGTGTATTTGCGCATCGCCCGGCGCGCGTACCAGCCGCTGAACGAGAGGAAGGCGCTGGAGACGAGCAGGATCGCGGCGAAGGCGTAGAGGGTCTGGCCGAAGGGCTTGACCGAGAGCCCTTCGGAGCCGTCGACGATCTCCGAGGCGAGCGTTTTGGTCGGCTCGAAGAAGAAGGTGAGGCCGTCGAGCGGGTTCGGCGAGAACGCCTTCGACCCGGTCACCATCGCCAGCATGATCGCCTCGCCGAGCGCCCGCGCGGTGGCGAGGATCGCGGCGGCGACGATCGCCGGCCGGGCCGAGCGGATGCCGACCGTGCGCAGGGCGCGGAAACGGTTGACGCCGAGCGCCGCCGCGCCCTCGGTCCAGTTGCGCGGCACCGAGCGCAGGGCGTCGACGGTGATCGCGACCATGATCGGCGTGATCATCACCGTCAGCACGAGGATGCCGGCGAGGATGCTCGAGCCGTCGAGCGTGATCA
>JBFXEM010000235.1:0-4406 GCA_050180135.1 Solirubrobacterales bacterium
GTTCGCCGGCCGGCCGGCGTCGATCTCCTCGCGGTAGCGATGCACCAGCAGCAGCGAGTAGTCGGTGCCGGCGCCGAAGATCAGCACCAGCAGCAGCATCGTCCCCTCGCTGTTGACGGTGATCGCGCCGGCGTCGATCAGCAGGTAGGAGATCCCGATCGCGACCAGGTAGGCGGCGCCGACCGTGAGCAGCGGCAGCAGCGCCAGCAGCGGTGCCCGGTAGACGATCAGCAGCAGGATCAGGACCAGGCTCAGGGTCGCGATCAGCAGCGTCTCGCCGGCTTCGTCGGCGACCTGCTCGAGGTCGGCGGCGATCCCGGCCGGCCCGGTCACATATGAGCTGACGCCGCGCGGCCGGTGGTCGGCGAGGTAGCCGCGGATCTCCTTGACGCCGCTGACGATCGCGCCGCGGTCGCCGGCGTTCAGCGCCAGCACCACCAGCGCCGCTTCGCCGTCGCGTGAGAGCGGCCCGACCCCCTTGGCGATCGTCGCCACTTCGCCCAGCGACTCGCTGGCGTCGGCCGAGAAGGGGTCGACGATCGGCGTCGCGCCGGTGATCTTCAGCCGGTTGAGCCCGTCGCCGACGCGGCCGATCGCGCTCAGGTCGGCTTCGCTGAGCCCGCCGTCGCGCTCGAAGACGATCACCACCGGCACCTCTTCGCCGAAGCCACCACCGCCGCGCCCGCCGCGTCCCTCGAGCGCGTCGATCGCCCGCGTCGATTCGGCGTTGGAGGGGAGGAAGCTGCTCTGCCCGGCGGCGGTCACCTCGCCGATCCGCGCGTGGGCGAAGAGCCCGGCGGCGCCGATCGCGACCCAGACCGCGATCGCCACCCAGCGCCCGCGCGGGCCCGTGACCGCGTCGGCAAGGCGCCTCACGGGGCTGCGGTCGGCAGGGGGCACCGGCGGAAGGCTAGCCCTGGAAGGGGCGTCAGCCGCCGGCCCGCGTCAGATGATCCGAAGCGGGTAGGGGAGCCGTAGCCTTTGGTTATGAGACTTCGCGCGCTTGCCATCCCCGCCCTCCTCGCCCTCTCGCTCGCCCTCGCGGCCTGCGGCGGCTCCGACGACTCGACCGGCTCCTCCGGCGCCACGACCGAAGCCGAGACGCTCGAAAGCGAGCCGACGCCCGGCGGCGAGGCGGCCCGCTCCGAAAAGGTGAAGATCGTCGAATTCGCCTACGGCCCCGATCCGGTCGTGGTCGCGGTCGGCGGCAAGGTCACCTGGCGCAACGAGGACATGGCGCCGCACACCGCGACGGCCGACGACGGCAGCTTCGACACCGGCACCCTGGAACGGGGCAAGATCAAGTCCGCGACCTTCGAGGAAGCCGGCACCTTTCCCTATTTCTGCGAGATTCACCCGACCATGCACGGCACCGTCGAAGTGGTCGAGTAGGGCCCGGGAGCGCGAATGCCCTGGTGGATCGCCCGCAAGGCGGCGCCCGCTGTCTGGAAGCGGATTCCCTGGAAAATGGTCTGGACCGTCAGCCTCTGGCTGGCCGAGAAAGGCCGCGAGCGGATCCGCGACAACCTCACCCAGAGCGAGCAAACCGAGTTCTGGAGCCTGACCAAGAAGTCGAAGGGCCGGCCCTCGAACCTGAGCCAGCGCGACCGCACCCGCCTCAAGAACATCGTCGGGAAGGCGATCCGGGGCTCCTAGGAGCCCTCCTCAGGCAATATGTTCCAGGCATGAACGACGAATGGCGGTTGCAGATCGATATCGAGGACGACGCCCACGCGACGGCGCTGGGTGAGCACCTCGGCGCCCGCGAGCTCGAGCACGACCTCAGCGATGCCTTCTCCGACCGGGTGATCGTCTCCCGCGACGGCACCAGGCTCTTCCTCTACGCGGGCTCCCGCGAGCAGGTCGAGGCGGTCGGCGCCCTGGTCGACAAGGCGGCTGCCGAGAACGGCTGGACGATCTCCTCGCGGTTGCGGCGCTGGCACGCCGAGGCCGAGGACTGGGAGAACCCGGACGAGCCGCTGCCCGACAGCGAGTCGACGCTGGCGGACGAGCACCGGGCGCGGATCGCCGCCGAGCGCGGCCACGCCGAACGGACCGGCGAGCCCGAATGGGAGGTCCGGGTCGACCTCCCGACCCACCACGACGCGGTCGCCTTCGCGAAGACCCTCGAGGCCGAGGGGATCCCGGCGGTGCGCCGCTGGAAGTATCTGGTCGTCGGCGCCACCGACGAGGACAGCGCCCGCGAGCTGGCGGTGCGACTGGCCAGCGAGGCGCCCGAGGGCAGCGAGGTGCAGACCGAGGGCTCGGGCCAGGTTGCCTACGCCGAGCGGCCGCCGAACCCGTTCGCGATCTTCGGGGGACTCGGCGGGTAGGGGCGTGCCTGGCGACGGCGACCGCGAGGGCGCCGAGCGCCAGGACCTGGCGGAGCTGCGCGCCCGCCGAGCGCTGACCGAGGACGCGGCCCGCCCCGAGGCGGTGCAGCGCCGCCACGCCGCGGGCGCGCGGACCGCCCGCGAGAACCTCGCCGACCTCGTCGACCCGGGCTCCTTCGTCGAGTACGGCCGCTTCGCGATCGCCGCCCAGCGCGGCCGCCGTGAGGTCCGGGACCTGATCGAGCGCACCCCCGCCGACGGCCTCGTCGGCGGCACCGCCCGCGTCAACTCCGAGCTGTTTGGCGCCGAGCGCGCTGCCTGCGCCGTGCTCTCCTACGACTACACGGTCCTGGCCGGGACCCAGGGCGCGCTCGGGCACAAGAAGAAGGACCGCCTCTTCGAGCTGATCGAGCGCCTGCGCCTGCCCACCGTGTTCTTCGCCGAGGGCGGGGGAGGGCGCCCCGGGGACACCGACTTCGCCACCGTATCGGCCCTGGAGACGCGCGCCTTCGCGCTCTGGGCCGGCCTCTCGGGGCTGGTGCCGCGGATCTCCGTCGTCGCCGGCCGCTGCTTCGCCGGCAACGCCGTGATCGCCGGCTGCTCGGACCTGATCGTCGCCGTCGAGGGCTCCTCGCTGGGGATGGGCGGGCCGGCGATGATCGCCGGCGGCGGCCTCGGCGAGGTCCACCCCGACGCGGTCGGGCCGCTCGAGGTCCAGGCCGCCAACGGCGTCGTCGACGTGGTCGCCGCCGACGAAGCCGAGGCCACCGCGGTCGCGAAGCGGCTGCTCGGCTACTTCCAGGGCACGACCGCGCCCGGGCCGGAGCCCGACCAGGCGCGGCTGCGCGAGCTGGTCCCCGAGCGCGCCCGCCGCGCCTACGCGGTAGCGCCGGTGATCGAGACCCTCGCCGACGCGGGCTCGGTCACCTTCCTGCGCGAGCGCTTCGCGCCGGAGCTGGTCACGGCGCTGGCCCGGATCGAGGGCCGGCCGGTCGGCGTGATCGCCAACGACAGCCGCCACATGGCCGGCGCGATCACCTCCGATGCCTCCGACAAGGCGGCGCGGCTGCTGCAACTCTGCGGCAGCTTCGGACTGCCGGTGATCTCGCTCGTCGACACCCCCGGCTTCATGGTCGGCCCCGAGGCCGAGGCGACCGGCCTGGTCCGCCACGCCTCGCGGCTGCTGGTCGCCGGCGGCGCCCTGCGGGTGCCGCTGATCGCGGTGATCCTGCGCCGCGGCTACGGCCTCGGCGCCCAGGCGATGACCGGCGGCAGCCTGCACGAGCCCCTGCTGACCCTCGCCTGGCCGTCCGCCCACCTCGGCCCGATGGGCCTGGAAGGGGCGGTGCGGCTGGCGCTGCGCAAGGAGCTCGAGGCAATCGCCGACGAGACCGAGCGCGAGCGGCGGGTGCGCGAGCTCACCGCCGCCGCCGAAGAGAACGCGAAGGCGCTCAACTCGGCCGCCCTGTTCGAGCTCGACGACGTGATCGACCCCGCCGCGACGCGGGGGCTGATCGCCGCGACCCTGAACGCCGCCGCGGCCGCGCCCGACCCCGCCCCCGGCCACCGCTTCGTCGACACTTGGTAGCCCGCGCGTTTCATTGATTCGGAAGGAGTCCGTGGGAGACTCGCGCTGTGAGCTCGCCACTGACGCCGTTGCCCACCCGCTTCGGAGCGACCGTCGCCGGCCTGCACCGCGTCGCCGAGCAGCTGGTCGCGCCTTCACGCAGGCCCGACAACGAGATCGCGCTGGCGCCGACGCCCGGCGGCTTCGGGACTCCGCGCTTCGAGTTCGAGGGCGCCGAGCACCGGGTCAGGGTCGAGGCCGACGAGCTGGTCCACGAGGTCGGCGCGCAGGAGCGCCGGGCGCCGCTGCGAACGCTTGCCGAGGCCGGGGAGATCGTGGCCGAGCTGCTGCCCCCCGGGGTCGCCCTCGACCCCGAGCCACTCGCGGTCGATCGCGACGCGGCGCAGGTCCTGGCCGAGTGGTATCGCTTTGGCGAGGAGGCCCTGCAGCGGCTGCGGGCCGGCGCGAGCGCCGCCGAGGCCGCCAGCGAGCCGATCCTCTGGCCC
>JBFXEM010000236.1:0-4405 GCA_050180135.1 Solirubrobacterales bacterium
CTCGGCGCCGGCCACGGAGGTGCCGCCGAACTTCATCACGACGATGTCTGAACCCGCTGCGCTCATGAGCCCCTGAGGATAGTGAGCGCTAAAGCTACGCACAGGCGAGCCGATAGACGGTCCGTGCAGCCGAAAACCAGTCAGATGCCGATCGTGGGCGCGCCCGCGCCCGCGTCGCTGCAGGGCGGGCGCCTGCTGGTCGCCAGCCGGCTCGCCACCAGCCTCTCGCGGGCGCTGACGGTCGAGAGCGTCGCCGACGAGGCGGTGCGGGTCCTGCACGAGTCCTTCGACTACTACCTGGCCGTGGTCCAGCGGCTCGACCCCGACGGCTCGCTGCGGGTCGTCGCCGGCGCCGGTCCGCTGGCCGAAGCCGACACCGAGTTCCTCGCCCAGGAGCAGCCGGTCGAGGTCGGGGTCAACGGCCGCGTCGCGCGGACGGGACGGGCGGCGATGGTCAACGACACCCGCCTCGACTCCGACTACCTCGCCCGCAACCCCCGCACCGACCCCGGCTCCGAGCTCTCGCTCCCGGTCCTGGTCGCCGGCTCGATCTGGGGCGTGATGAATCTCGAGCAGGAGGCCCCCGGCGCCTTCACCGAGGAGGACCTGCTGCTGGCCCACATCGTCGCCAGCCAGGTCGGCGCCGCGATCCACCGCTGTCAGCTGGTCGGCGAACTCGAGGGCGCCTTCCTGACCACGATCGGGGTGCTCTCCGACACCGTCGAGCTGCAGGACTCCTACACCGCCGACCACGCCAACGAGGTCGCCGAGCTGGCCGTCGCCACCGGCCGCCGCCTAGGTGTCGAAGGGGTCGAGCTCGACCGCCTCCGCTACGGCGCCCTGCTGCACGACGTCGGCAAGATCGGGATTCCCGGCGAGCTGCTGCGCAAGCCCGGCCCGCTGAGCCCGCAGGAGCGCGAGCGGATGGACGAGCACACCGCGATCGGCGCCCGCATGTTGCAGCGGATCCCCTTCCTCGCCCCGGTCGCGCCGCTGGTCCGCTCCGCCCACGAGCGCTTCGACGGCGGTGGCTACCCCGACGGGCTGGCCGGGGACGCGATCCCACGCGGGGCGATGATCATCGCCACCTGCGACGCCTTTCACGCGATGACCTCCGACCGCACCTACCGAGAGGCGATGGACGACGAGTCGGCGATTGCCGAGCTGGAAGCCAACTCCGGCACCCAGTTCGACCCCGCCGTCGCCGACGCCTTGATCGCCGAGCTGCGCTCCTAACGCCTACTCCGCCCCGCCGAGGTTGCCGAGCATCGCCTGTTCGGCCATCCGGATCAGGCCGAGGCCACTGTGCGGGCGCATGTCGCTGCTGCGCACGCGCACGTGCGAGCCGTGCGGACCGATCACCTCGACGATCGTGCAGACGTCGCCGATCTCGCAGTCCTCGCCGTAGTCCCCTTCGATCGCCTCCATCTGCTCGGCCACGACCCGACCGATCTTGCTCTGGTCAAGCCCCATCTCGTTCCCCTCTTTCTCGTCGTCGATTGCCGCAGCCTGACCTTACTGTGACGGTAATCACACTTCGTGATATATCGAGCCGATATATCTACCGGCGATGGAGTCGCTCAGTGCCACCGCCTACGTGATCCTCGGCCTGGTCCGCACCGAGGCGCGCTCGGGCTACGAGATCAAGTCGATCGTCGACGGGACGACGCGCTTCTTCTGGGCCGCCAGCTACGGGCAGATCTATCCGGAGCTGAAGCGGCTCTCCGAGGCCGGGCTGGTGGTCGGGGTCGACTCCCCCACCGGCGGCCGGCGGCGCACGGTCTACGAGATCACCGCCGACGGCGAGGAAGAGCTGATCGAGTGGCTGCGGCAGCCGCCGGTCACCTTCGAGATGCGCGAGGAAGGGCTGCTGAAGCTGTTCTTCGCCGACGCCCTGCCGCGCGAGGAGGTGCCGGCGATCCTGCGGGAGATGCGCGAGCACCGCCTCGAGGCGAACCGGAAGCTGCGGGCGATGGAGTCGATGGCGGCCGCGAAAGACGACCCGTTTCCGCTGATGGTGCTGCGGGGCGGGCTCGAGTTCACGGAGTGGTTCGCCGACTGGTGCGAGCGGATGGAAGCGCAGGTTCGCGCCGCCGCCGAGAAGGATTCCCACGAGAGAAGGAGCAGCTGATGTTCGACGCCCTCGCCCGCCTCGCCGACGGCAACGCGCGCCGCGTCGGCCTCGTCGCGATCGCCTTCTTCCTGCTGGCCGGGGCGATCGGCGGCGGCGTCGCCAGCCGCCTCGACCCCTACGGCGCCGACGACCCCGCGACCGAGGCGGTGCAGGCGCGCGAACAGCTGCAGGACGCCGGCCTGCGGGTGCCGGCGGTGATCGCCGTGGTCGAGGACGCGCCAGTCGGCTCGCCCGCGACCCGCGCCCGCGTGACCGCGCTCGAAGCCGAAGTGCGCGAGCGCGCCGACGTCGCCTCCGTCAGCGGCTACTACGGCACCCGCTCGCCCGCTTTCGTCGCCGCTGACGGCGACGCCACCTACTTCGCGGTCGCGCTGAAGGCGACCGACGACAAGCAGGTGCAGGACGCCGGCGCCGCGATCGCCGAGCAGCTGACGGCCGCCGATCCCGGCGTCGTCGTCGGCGGCTTCGCGGTCGCCCAGGAGCAGGTCAACAAGCAGGTCGAGGAAGACCTCAAAAAGGCCGAGCTGCTGGCCTTCCCGCTGCTCTTCCTGCTCTCGCTGCTGTTCTTCCGCAGCCTCGTCGCCTCGGTGCTGCCGCTGATGATCGGCGGCCTGGCGATCGTCGGCACCTTCCTGATCCTCCGCCTCGCCAGCGAATTCGGCTCGATCTCGGTCTTCGCGCTGAACCTGACGACGGCGCTCGGGCTGGGGCTGGCGATCGACTACAGCCTCTTCATCGTCTCCCGCTACCGCGAGGAGATCGCCAAGCAGGGGCCGGGGCTGGCGGCGATGCGGCGGGTGCTTGCCACGGCGGGGCGTACCGTCTTCTTCTCCTCGCTGACGGTGGCGGCGGCGCTCGCCTCGCTGCTCGTGTTCCCGCAGCGCTTCCTCTACTCGATGGGTCTGGGCGGGGCGCTGGTGGCGCTGTTCGCGGCGCTGATCTCGCTGACCGTGTTGCCGGCGGTGCTGACGCTGCTGGGCACGCGGGTCAACGCCGGCGCGCCGAAGTTCCTCCGGCGCCGGGCCGAGGCCGACGCCAGGCCCGCCGAGGACGGCTTCTGGTACCGGCTCTCGCGCTTCGTGATGCGACGGCCGATCCCGGTGGCGACGCTCAGCGCCCTGCTGCTGATCGTGATGGGCCTGCCCTTCCTCGGGATCAAGTTCAATACCGTCGACCCGACCGTGCTGCCGGAGTCGGCCAGCGCCCGGCAGGCCTACGACACCGTCTCCGAGCAGTTCCCGCCCTACCACGAGACGCCGATCTGGGTCGACGTCGAAGGCGGCGGACCGGCGGCGGCGGCGCGGCTGGCGGCCTCGGTGCGCGGCGTCGCGGGCGTGGCCGAAGTGGCGCCGCCGCAGCGGCTCGGCGGCGCGGTGAGCGCGGTCCAGGTGATCTCCGCCAACCCGTTCGCCTCCGAGGCCAGCCAGGACACGGTGCGGGCGATCCGCGATCTGCCCACCCCCGCGGGGACCACGGTCCTGGTCGGCGGTGCCAGCGCCGACTTCATCGACTTCCAGTCGAGCCTCTCCGCCCACCTGCCGATCGCGCTGGCGATCGTGATCGTCGCCACCCTGGTGATCCTCTTCCTGATGACCGGCTCGGTGATCTTGCCGATCAAGTCGCTGATCATGAACTTCCTCAACCTCAGCGCCGTCTTCGGGCTGCTGGTGCTGATCTTCCAGGACGGCAGGCTGGAAGGCACCCTCGACTACACCTCTCCCGGTGCGATCGAGCAGACGATGCCGATCCTGCTCTTCGCCGTCGCCTTCGGCCTCTCGACCGACTACGCGGTGTTCCTGCTCTCGCGGATCAAAGAGGCCCGTGACGCCGGCGCCTCGGACTCCGAGTGCGTGGCGATCGGGCTGGAGCGTACCGGCCGCATCGTCACCGCCGCAGCGCTCCTGTTCGCGGTCGCGATGGGGGCCTTCGCCACCTCCCAGATCATCTTCATCAAGGAGAACGGGGTCGGCACCGCGCTGGCGGTGCTGATCGACGCGACGATCATCCGCGCCTTCCTCGTTCCCTCGCTGATGGAGCTGCTGGGCAGATGGAACTGGTGGGCGCCGGCGCCACTGCGGCGGCTGCACGATCGCTTCGGGATTCGCGAGGACGGCGGCGGGGAGCCGGTGGCGAGCGGGGTTTGACGAGGGACCGGTGGGTCAGAGGGGCGGTGGTTGCCCGTTTGGGTTTTGAGTAGCGCCCCCAGTAGGGGGCTGCGCCAGGAGGTTGTGCCCGCCAATGGCGGGGTGGTATCAGTTCATGTGCCATCGG
>JBFXEM010000237.1:0-4354 GCA_050180135.1 Solirubrobacterales bacterium
GCGCGGGCGCGGCGGGGTCGCCCCCCGACCCGCCCCTGTCCCGATCCGAGTAACCACTCCACCCACCCCGTGTAGCACGCCTAAGCGTGACCCCCGAGCAACTAGCCCCCTACCACGAGTACACCCGCAAGCACAGCGTCAACTGGCCCCTCTACATCCTGGCCAGGATCTTCCTGACGCCGTTCTTCCTCGTCTACTTTCGCTACGGCCGAACCGGCCGCGAGTACGCCCGCCTCAAGGACGGGATCATCGTTGCCGCCAACCACCGCAGCTTCCTCGACCCCTTCGTGATCGGCGGCTGCCTGCCCTGGCGGAAACCGATGAACTACGTCGCCAAGGTAGAGCTCTTCGAGCCGCGCTGGCGCGCTTGGATCCTCTCCCGGCTCGGCGCCTTTCCGATCCGCCGCGGCGAATCGGACGAGGAATCGATGGAGACCGCGCGTCAGATCGTCGAACGCGGCGGCGCCGTCTGCATCTTCCCCGAGGGCACCCGCCACCGCACGGGCACCCTCGGAAACCCCAAGCGAGGGGTCGGCCGGCTGGCCCTCCAGACCGGCGCTCCGGTCATTCCCGCCGCCGTGCTCGGCACCGAACACGTGCGCCGCGGCTGGCGAATCCGGCCCCGTAAGGTCCGGGTCCGGCTCGGCAAGGCGATGACCTTCCCGCGTGCCGAGGAGCCCTCGCCGACGCTGGCGGAAACCGTGACGGCGCGAATCTGGCCCAACGTGCAGCTGCAGTGGGAAGACCTCGGCGGCCTCCCGCCGCTGCGCCGCGCCGCCGTGATCGGCGCCGGCAGCTGGGGCACCGCGGTCGCGGTGCTGCTCGCCCGCGGTGGCCTCGAGGTCCAGCTCGGCGCCCGCACCGCCGAGAGCGTCGCCGAGCTGATCGAGGCGGGGGAGAACCAGCGCTACCTGCCCGGGGTGCCCCTGCCCGAGGCGATCGACGTCCGCCAGGCCTCCGACATCGAGCTCGACGGCCTCGACCTGATCTGCCTCGCGATCCCCTCGAAGTCGATGCCGCAGGCGGTCGGCGCGATCGCCGATCGGGTCGGCGGCCGCTCCTCCGTCCTGCTGCTGACCAAGGGCCTGGTTGGACCGCAGGGCCAGCTCCCGGCCGAGTACGTCGGCGAACGGGTACGCTCGCGCGCGATCGCCTGCCTCGGCGGCCCCGCCCACGCGCGCGAGTCCGTCTCCGGGTCGGCGGCCTTGGTGCTCGGCTCCGCCGATTCCGACCTGCGTACCCAGCTCGGCGAAGTCTTCGACCAGGCCGGCCTTGTCTGCGAGCGCACCGCCGACGTCACCGGGGTGGAGATGGCCGGAGCCGCTAAGAACGCCGCCGCGCTCGCTGCGGCAGCCGCCGAGAGCCACGGCCTCAATGCCGCCGGGATCGCGGTGGCGGAGATCTGGAGCGAGTGCATCGAGTACGCGATCGCCCGCGGCGCCAAGCTCGAGACCTTCTCCGGTCTCGCCGGCGTCGGCGACTTGACCGCGACGATGATGGCGCCGACCGGTCGCAACCGCCGCGCCGGCGAGCTGCTCGGGTCGGGCACGCCCGCTGCTGAGATCCCGGCCCTGATCGGCCAGGCCTCGGAGGGCCTCGACACGACCCCGCTGCTGGCCGCAGCGGTCGCCGCCGCGGGCGTTTCCGCCGACGCTCTCGGTGGACTCGCCGAGCTGATCCGCGGCGAGATCGATGCCGACGAGTGGGTCGCCGGGCTGCGCCGGGTCGAGCGGGCGAGGCGAGCGGCGTGAGCCGGCGCAAACTAGGCTTGGCCGGTGAGTGGCCCCGAGGAGAACGTCGAGCCGGCGGCGATGGAGCCGGCGGCGAAGGCGGAGCTCGACCGCGCGTTCGAGGAGTTCTACCGCTCGCACCTTCGCGACGTCTACTCCTATGCCTACTACCGGGTCGGCAACCATCACGACGCCGAGGACCTGACCGAGCAGGCCTTCCTGCAGGCCTATCGCCACTTCGACCGCGCGCGGCGCGAGTCCGACGGGCGGCCGCTGCGCCCCTGGCTGATCAGGATCGCCCACAACCTCGCCTCCAACTACTACCGCGACCGCTCGCGGCGCCCGCAGACGCCGCTGGAAAACGCCGACCCGATCGCGACCAAGCACGACACCGAGGCAATCGCCGAGGGCCGCGAGGAGCTGCGCCAGGTGATGGCCAACCTCGAGCATCTCTCCGAGGACCGGCGCGAGGCGCTGATCATGCGCTTTGCGCTGGGCATGGACAACCGCGAGATCGCGCGGGCGCTGGGCCGCTCCGACGGCGCCACCAAGGTCCTGATCCATCGCGCGATCAAGCAGCTGCAGGAGGAGATGAGCGATGACTGAGCGCGGCGAGAGCCTGGGCGAGAGCTGGGAGGTCGAGCGCCTGCTGGCCGACGCGCTGCGGCCGATCGAGCCGCCGGAGCGGCTCTCGGGCCGGATCGAGGACACCTTCGCGGCGATCACCCAGACCGCGGCCGAGGAGCTCTCGGCCTGGGCCGAAGAGCTCTCCGAGAGCGAGCTGCGAGCGTTGCGCGACCCGCGCAACTGGGTCCGGCCGGTGGTTGCGATCGGTGCCGGCAGCGTCGCCACCGGCGCCCTCGTCGTGCTCGAGCTGCGGCGGCGCAGCAAGCAGAAGAGCGAGAGCGGCCTACGCGCCCTCTCCAGCGGCGTCCGCTCCCGCCTCTAGCGACCGCTTCCCATCCCGTGGTTCCTTTTCAACCTCAGAGGGCCGAGAGGAACCACGCGATGCGGGGGCGGCGCGGGGGGTGCCGGCCGCGGCGGCGAGGCCGAGCAGGCCGACGGCCAGGTGCAAGACGTCGTCGCCACCGCTGGCGGGGAGGAAGCCGAGGATCGACTCGCCGGTGCCGAGCGTGAAGCCCCAGACCGCCAGCGCGGTGTAGAGGAGGCCGAGCGCGAGAGCGAAGGGGCGCGCCGCACAGCTGGCGGCGAGCAGGCCGAGGGCGCCGGTGGCGAGGTGGAGCAGGTTCAGCCAGCCGTTCACCTCGAGCACCGCGATCGCATCCTCGACCGACCCAGGGCTGCCGAAGGAAGCGCTGTAGAAGAAGCCGAAGATCCCCAGCACGAGCAGCAGCGCGCCGACCGTGGCGGCGTACAGGCGGGCGGGGCTGGCGGCCTCCATCGGCGCCGATTGTAGGCTCCCTCGACCCGATGGCCCAGACTTGCTACCGCCACCCCGACCGCGAGACCGGCGTTTCCTGTTCATCCTGCGGTCGCCCGATTTGCCCAGATTGCATGACGCCGACCCCGGTCGGGATGCGCTGTCCCGAGTGCGCGAGCCAGCGGACCAAAATCGTGCGCAACCCGGGCGGGGCGCCGCAGGCGGGCTTCTGGGGGGCGCCGGCGACGTACGTGCTGATCGCGATCAACGTCGTCGCCTACCTGATTGAGATCTCCGCCGGGGGCGGCGGCTTCAGCGTCGGCTTCAACAGCGTCTCGGTCGACTTCGGGCTGTTCGGCCCCTCTGTCGCCGAAGGCGAGTGGTACCGGCTGATCACCAGCGGCTTCCTCCACGCAAATCTCCTGCACATCGGTTTCAACATGTTGCTGCTGTTCATGCTCGGCCGCCTGCTGGAGCCCTCGCTGGGTACGCCCCGCTTCCTGCTTCTCTACTTCGCGTCACTGTTGGCTGGCTCGTTCGGGGCGCTTCTGATGGACCCGAACGCGCTTACCGTCGGCGCCTCCGGCGCCGTCTTCGGGCTCGTCGGGGCGGGGGTCCTGCTGGCTCGCGAGCGGGGAATGCACTCGCTCGCCGGCGAGCTCGGGTTCCTGATCGTGTTCAACCTGGTGTTTAGCTTCACCGTTCGGGGGATCAGCGCCGGCGGACATCTCGGAGGCCTCGCTGGAGGGCTGCTCTGTGCCGCGGTGATCATCGCCGGTGCTCGCGGCATGCTCGGCCCCAACCATCGGGTGATCGAGTACGTCGCGATGATCGCGATCGGAGCGATCTCCTTCGTCGGCGCGATAGCCGTCGCCTAGATCGCCGCGCCTCTGCGGCTAGGCCGGCGCGCGCAGCGCTTCGAACCCCGCGCTTCCCGGCGGGTCGATCAGGTCGGGGTGCAGCAGGTGGCAGAGCAGCTCGACGCCGTCGACCAGGCGTGGCCCCGGTTCGGTGAAGGCCGCGGCGGAGTCGACCGCGAAGACGCGACCGGCGCCGAGGGCGGCGATCCGCTCCCAGTGCTCCATCGACTGGGCGCGGGCGTCGGCCAGGGAGCCGTCGGGCATCGCCACGACGACGTCGGCGCGCAGGCTCTCGAGCTCGCCCCAGCCGACCTCGGGCGGGTCGAGGCCCGGGTCGCCGGCGACGTCCTCGCCACCGGCGATCGAGATCATCTCCGGGATCC
>JBFXEM010000238.1:0-4346 GCA_050180135.1 Solirubrobacterales bacterium
GGTCACACTACGGAGGGGGTCCGCCCCTGGATCGTCTCGAGGGCGATGCGGTGGCTCGCGCAACGCGCCGCCCGCCCCGCCGCCGCCCGAACAAGCGGAACCCCTACCTAAAGTCGACCAGCTAGCACAACAATGCGCCTGAAACTCAGAGTCCATCTGAAGTCCCTGTACCGCCGGCGGACGCCGGCGCCGCTCGGCGACGAGTCGGGCAGCCGCGGCTTCCGGCCTGACGTCGAGGGGATGCGGGCGATCGCGATCGTCGCCGTCCTCCTTTGTCACGCCGGCGTCCCCTTCCTCGCCGGCGGCTACGTCGGCGTCGACGTCTTCTTCGTCATCTCCGGCTTCCTCATCACCCGCCTGCTGCTGGGGGAGATGGAGGGGCGGGGGACGGTCTCGCTGCGCGACTTCTACGCCCGCCGCGCGAAGCGGCTGCTGCCGCTCTCAGCGCTGCTGCTGGCGGTGGTCGGCATCGTCTCGATCGCCATCTTCTCGCCCCTGCGGGCGACCGAAACCTCGGGCGACATCGTCAGCTCCGCCCTCTACGTCGCCAACTGGCACTTCGCCGCCCAGTCGGTCGACTACTTCGCCCAGGGGCTCGAACCGAGCCCGGTCCTGCATCTCTGGTCGCTGGCGATCGAGGAGCAGTTCTACCTCGTCTGGCCAGGACTGATGCTCGCCGTAACCTGGTGGTTCCGCCGGCGCGGCCGCAAGGTGCGGCCGGTCCTGATGCTGACCGTGGCCCTGATCTTCGCCGCCTCGCTCGCCACCGGCATCCTGCTCACCGACTCGACCCCGGCCGCCGCCTACTTCTCGACCTTCGGCCGCGCCTGGGAGCTGGCACTGGGGGCGATGCTGGCGCTGCTCGGCGTCGTCAAGCTGCGCCGCGCCTTCGCCGCCGCAATCGGCTGGCTCGGGCTGGCGGCGATCGTCTACGCCACGCTCGCCTTCGACGCGACGACCCCCTTCCCCGGCGTCGCCGCCTTGGTCCCGACCGTCGGCACCGCGGCGCTGATCTTCGCCGGATCCTCGCTCTACGCGCAGCGGGCCGGCGCCCCGGCCTGGCTGCTCTCGCTGCCGCCGGTCCGCCACATCGGCCGCGTCTCCTACTCCTGGTACCTCTGGCACTGGCCCTTCCTGATCTTCGCCGCGGCGCTGTTCGGCGAGCTCTCGGTCGCCGCCGGACTGGCGGTCGTCGCGCTCTCCTGGATCCCCTCGGTCGCCAGCCACTGGCTGATCGAGGACCCGGTCCGCCGCGCCCGTTCGCTGGCGCGGCTGCCCAACCGGGCGCTCCTGCTCGGCGCCGCCTGCACTGCGGTCGCCGCGTTCAGCGGCGTCCTCGTCAAGAACCTGCAGCCCTCATTCCATACGGCCAAGATCAGCGCGGTCAGGGGCGCCGCGGCGCTGCCCGAACAGCCGCAGCCGCAGCAGACCGCCGCCGCCGTGCGGCCGAACCCGCTGCGCGCCCGCGCCGACCGCTCGCGCGCCTTCTACGACGGCTGCCTGGTCGGGATCGAGGGGCTCAACTCGAACCGCTGCCTCTACGGCGACCCGGCCGGCGACCGCACCCTGATCCTCTTCGGCGACTCGCACGCGATGCAGTACTTCCCGCCGCTCGAAGCCCTGGCCGAAGAGCGTGGCTGGCGGCTGATCCTCCTGACCAAGGCCGAATGCATGCCCGGAGAAGTGAAGATCCGCAGCATGGTCGCCGACCGCGAGTACTCGCAGTGCGACGTCTGGCGCGAATCGGCGCTGAAGAGAATCGAAGAAGGCGACGGTTCGGTGACGGTCGTTATCAGCGGCGACACCGCCTACACCGCCTACGGCGAAGACGGCGAAGAACTGAGCGGCGACGAGAACGCCGAAGCGCTGCAGCAGGGCTACGAAAAGACCCTGCGCCGGATCCAGGCCGCCGGGCCGGACACCGTCGTCATCCGCGACACCCCGGCCTCCTCGAGCGACATCCCCAGCTGCGTCTCCGAAAACCTCCAGCATCTGCAGGCCTGCGCCTTCAAGGAGCCGCGCGAATGGAATCGCGAATTTGACAGGCGCGCCGCCGCCGCCACCCCCGGGGCCCACCTGATCGACCTCACCGCCAAGATCTGCCCGGGAGAGCTGTGCCGCGCGGTGATCGGCAACGCGCTCGTCTACCGCGACAAAAGCCACCTGACCGCGACCTTCGCCCGCACCCTGACGCCCTGGATCGAGTCCGGCCTCGCCGAAGCCAGACCGGGCTGAGGCTGCGGACTTCGGCCTCCGCCCAGCGCGGGTCCCTCCTGGGATCTCCTCAGACGCGCGTTTGGTCGGCGCCGTCCGCGGCGCTCGCGGGACGCTGATGCCGCGGCGGCATCGCCTCTGCTACCGGCGGACCGGAATTGAAGTCTCGATCCAGGCGAGGGCCACGAACACGAGCATGTAGACGCCGCCAATCTCGGCCAACATCAGTCCAGAGTCGTTGGCGAGGGTCCCGACGATGGTGGCGGTGAGCGCGCCGAGCAGGCCGGCACGCATCGCGGGCAAGCCGTGCAGCCAGCGCGCCAGCTGATCGCGGCGCACAGTAGCCAGGACGCAGGCCACGAGCAGCAGCGGCATAAAGGCGAGCAGGAGCGGCCTGGTGAAACTGTGCACGGTCCCCTGTAGGCGCCGTCGAGCGATCTCGAGGAGCTGATCGGGGCCGTTGGCGTGAAGCACCGAGTCGGTCAGATGAGTCTTGGAGCCGAGGCCGAGGTCGATCAGCGCCAGCAGCGTGAGCGCAGCCAATGGCCCGGCGAGAGCGAGCAGCTTAGCCGCGCGGCGGTGGGGAGTGGCGATCGCCGCCGCCGCGGTCGCCGTTCCGGCTGGTATCGCGATCGCGGACCCAACGTCCGCCCCAAACGGGCCGGCGGCGAAGACGAACGCGAGGGGCATGCCGACGGCGAGAAAGACGGTCGCCGTCCTTCGCGCGGAAAGCGTTGGCCAGAAACCGGCGAGGGCCGCTCCGCTGCCGGCGATGATCAGCACCGCGAGGAGTGCCGCTAGCTCGTTGCCGACCCCGTAGAAGCGCACGCCGAGTCCGGGATTCGGTCCAAGCAGCGCGAATGGCGTGAGCCGGGAGCCCGCAGCTACATCGGCCGCGTAGGCAAAGACCGTCAGCGCCGAGGCGAGCGCCACCGCACGGTAGCCGCTTTTGAGGGCGGTCAGGGTGAGTATTCCGAGGAGAGGCGCGCCGAGGATGACGAGAAGCTGTTCGGTGCCTCGGCCGGGCTCCAGGGCAGCGGTCCCGAGTAGCACCAGCGGCAGGTAGACGGCGGCGAGCCCGACGAGCCGCACGCCGGTTCGGATGGCCCGCCCCCGCGTGGCGGCGATAGCCAACAACAGAGCGGCGAGCCAGACGGCCACCGCCAATCCCAGCACCGGACCGCGGCGGGATGGGATCGCAGCCAGCCGTTCCTGGAGCGAGACTAGGGCCGTGGGATCGAGAGAGGCATCTGAGCCGATTGGTTGCCCCGACATCTGGGGCGGGACGGCGAGGCCCAACCAGGTGAGGATCGTCGGCGCCAGGTCGGTCGAGAGCACATAGCCATCCATGCGCGTGCTGGGGGAGGTGAGATCACCGCTGAACCCCTGCCCGGCGATGCCGATCGCGAGCGCTTCGTGTTGGGAAGGCAGCGGACGCTCGATCGCGATCAGGAGGTCTTCGCCAGCCAGTCCCGCGACCAGCCGACGGACCTGACGCAGGGTGGCGAATCGGACTTCGAGGCCTACTCGCAGGTGGGAGGCGCGCCCCAGGTACCCGCGGCCGTCCGCCGAAATGAGCGCGGCTGGACCGAGGCGCGGAGCGGCGACGGTGGACAAGTCGGCTTCGCGCAGGGCCGATGTCAAGAGGCCCGGGACGATCTCCGCCGGAGCCGTCCTCGCACGCGCGGCCGCCCGGCCCCAGCCTCGCACCCGGTGGCCGACAACCTTGAGCGGCGCCAGCTGGGAGCCATAGAGGGAGTCGAAGACGCGGTTCCCTTGGCCGATGTCGAGATAGGTCTGTGCGACCGGAACCTGGCCGATGCCGGCGCTCAACAAGCCCGGCGCAACTCGCTTGATTCGCGCCAGCCGTTCAACTGAGGTCCCCGCGGGAAGGAGCGCCACCGTGACGGCTGCTGGCCGGTCCCGGGCGTAAGCTCGCGGTGCGCCGAGGAGCAGTGCGAGAGCCGCGACGGCGACAGCGGCGGCTGTCGCCGTCCTCACGAAAATGTGGACCTGGCTGAGCGCTGAGTACTAATCAACGATCCCGACCCAAGCGGCAGGACTCCCGGCGCGGCCACCGCTTCGAGCACCCCGCTCCGTTTATCCGGGAGTCTCGGTCGTTGGCTGGTGTC
>JBFXEM010000239.1:0-4324 GCA_050180135.1 Solirubrobacterales bacterium
ATTTTTCGCTTGTCCGTCCTCGAGAGCTTCCTGTTGTTCGGGGCGAAAAATCCAGCGAAGCTAGGAGGACACCCCCACCGTCCCTCCCGGCCCGAGGTCGAGGGGGAGGGCTGCAGGCCCGAGGTTCGGCGAGAAGCGGCTAACTGGCCGGGTTCGCCGGAGTCGGCCCGGTGAAGGGGAACGCTTCCACCGGCTCGCCGCCGTACTTGCCCCAGGTCTCCTTGCCGAAGGCGCGGATCGCGTCGAGGGTCGCCTGTCCTTCGTAGGTCGGGCAGCCGAGCAGGTTGGTCCAGGTGGTCGCGGCGACCTCGTAGGGCATCTCGTCGTTGGGGAACAGCAGCGCCGCCGCGAACATGGTGTCGTAGAGACCCTTCAGTTCCAGCTGCGCCGCTTCGGGCAGATCGGACGCGTACTGGATCGCCAGGCGGCCGTGCTCGAGCGAGTGGACGACGTCGATTTCGGTCGGCGTTTCCGAGTAGGCGCCGTCGGCCTGCTGGTAGGGCGGTTCGACGTGGGCGCCCGAGGTCGGCGGATTGGTCCCGTAGTTGGGTCCTTTGGAGCCGACCGGGATGTGTTCGTGGCCCTCGTCCTCGAGCTTCAGTTCGAGCTTGCAGCCGGCCGCCTTCGCCGCCGCGGCGAGACTGGTCTGCTTCGCCGCCGCCGGAACGGTCCCGAGCCGGTTGTCGGGCTGGACCCCGTTGGTCGAGCCGATCGAGGTGTTGAGGTTGATGTGAGCGTCGCCGCCGGCGCTGTCGTCGCTACCGCCACTGGCGATCAGGAAGATCGCGACGGCGATCGCGAGCACCGCGGTGGAGGCGACCGCATAGCCGATGATCAGCCGGTTGCGACCCGAGCTCTGGGCCGACGCTTCGGCTTCGAGCCGCTCCTGGCGCAGCTGGTCGCGCTCGCGCTCTCTATCCCCCTTGCCCATGCCGTGCAACCCTAATCGCCGCGGGCGCTCAGGGTCCCGACATCTCCGCGAACCCGCTCCCAGGGCCGTGAGGCACGCAGCGCTCCGAGGATCGCGCGGGTGGCGGGGGCGCGGTTCAGCGCGTAGAAGTGGATCCCGGGGGCGCCGGCGATCAGCAGCTCCGCGCACTGCTGGGTGGCGAAGGCGATCCCCAGCTCGAACTCGCGCTCGGGGTCGCCGCCGACCGCCTCGAAGGCGGCTTCCAGCGGTGCCGGAATCGTCGCGTCGCAGAGCTCGCAGATCCGCTTCGTCTGGGCGAAGCTGGCAACCGGGATCACCCCGGCCAGGATCGGCACCTCGATCCCGCGCTCGCGCGCCGCTCGCACGAAGTCGAAGTAGACCTGGTTGTCGAAGAAGAGCTGGGTGATCAGGAAGCCGGCGCCGGAGTCGACCTTGGTCTTCAGGTAGCTGAGGTCGGTGTCGAGGTCGGGCGCCTCCGGGTGGACCTCCGGGAAGCAGGCGCCGCCGATCGCGAAGTTCCAACCCGCGCGGATGAAGGCGGCCAGCTCGGCGGCGCTGCCGAGCCCGCCCTCTGGCTGGACGAACTCGCGCTGCCCCCGCGGCGGGTCTCCGCGCAGCGCGAAGATGTTGTCGACGCCGACCGCCTCGATCCGGTCCAGCGTCTGCGCCAGCCCCTCGGTGGTCTCGCCGACGCAGCTGAGGTGGGCCATCGTCTCCAGGCCGACCTCGTCCATGAGCGCGTTGGTGATTTCCACGGTTCCGTCCCGGGTCGAGCCGCCCGCGCCATAGGTGACCGAGGCGAAGTCGAGCCCCATCTCCTTCAGCTCGCGCGCGGTGGTGTACAGCTGCTCGGTCGCCTCCGCCGTCTTCGGCGGGAAGAACTCGACCGAGAAGGTCGGCTTGTTGGCGGCGATGATCTCGTCGATGCGCATCGACGCAGAGTAAGCCAAGCCGCCCGCCGCTGGCGGCTAAGCGCGGGTCTTGCGGCGATCGACCCGGGCCTGGAACTCGGCCTGGATGTCCTCGAGGCGCTTGCCCTTGGTCTCCGGGACCAGCTTCCAGCAGAAGGCCAGGGTGAACAGCCCGATCACGCCGTAGAACCAGAAGGCACCGGAGCGGCCGAGCGCTTCGATCAGCAGCAGGAAGGTCAGGGAGACGATGAAGTTGAAGGTCCAGTTCGCCATCGTGCCGATCCCGGCCGCCTTGCTGCGGACGCTGAGCGGGTAGATCTCGGCGTTGAGCAGCCAGAAGATCGGCCCGAGGCTGATCGCGAAGGAGGCGACGTAGGTCATCAGGCTGCCGATCGCGAGGACCGAGTCGAAGGTGCTGGCGCCACCACCGCCCTCGAAGGCGAGGCCGAGCAGGAAGAGTGAGATCACCATCCCGGAGACGCCGATCATCAGCAGCGTGCGGCGGCCGGCGCGGTCGAGCAGACGCAGTGCCAAGACGGTGAAGGCGACGTTGACCACGCCGACCCCGACCGCGGCCAAGATCGAGCCGGCCGAGGAGTTGACGCCGGTGAATTCGACGATCGTCGGCGCGTAGTAGATGACCGTGTTGATGCCGGTCACCTGCTGCAAGATCGCCAGCCCGACGCCGACCACCAGCGCCGCTTTGACCAGTGGCGCCAGCAGCTCGCTCCAGGCGCCCGGCTTCTCGTCGAGGCTCTCCTTGATTTCGTCGAGCTCGCGGTCGATCGTGTCGGGGTCGTCGACGCGGATCTTCGCCAGCGTCGCCCGCGCCGCGTAGTCGTCGCCCGTCATGACCAGCCAGCGCGGGCTCTGCGGCATCCTGATCATCCCGAAGGCGAGCGCCAGCGCCGGCACGCAGCCGAGCCCGAGCATCCAGCGCCAGCCTTCGCTGGCGTCGAAGGCGAGGCCGACCAGGTAGGCGGCGAGGATCCCGATCGTCACCGCCAGCTGGAAGAAGGTGACGAGGCGACCGCGGCTCTCCGGCGGCGCCACCTCGGAGATGTAGACCGGGGCGGCAGCCGAAGCGAGCCCGATCGCGACGCCGATCACGATCCGCGCGGCGACCAGGACCTCGACGCCGGGGGCGGCGGCGCTGACAAGGGCGCCGACGATGAAGACGGCGGCGGCGACCAGGATCATTAGCCGGCGCCCGTAGGTGTCTGCGGCCGGGCCGGCGATCGCGGCGCCGCCGACGGCGCCGATCGGAACCGCTGCCACGACCAGCCCCTGGGCGAAGCTGCCGAGCGCGAAGTCGACCTTGATGAACAGCAGGGCGCCGGCGATAACGCCGGTGTCGTAGCCGAACAGCAGCCCGCCGAGGCCGGCGATGGCTGCGGTCAGCACTACGTTGCGGCGCGCCCTGCGAGCCGACGCATCGGTTCCCTGGTTCATCCGGGCGAGAACGTACACCGGCGGGCGGCGGGGCGCCACCCCCGTCTGGGGGCCGCGCGCGGGGCGGGCGGCGGGCCTCGTCTCCGGCCGCGCTTTCGGGGTGCGTCCCCGCGGCTGGCGTCCGACCCGGCGCCTAGCTTGGCGGATGCCGGGAGCGACCTGCCCGCCCCGGCCGCGACCGGGGCGCACCGCGCCGGGAGTTGGGTGTCACCGACGAACCCCGTGTGCACCGTCGTCGGCGTCTAGCCCGCCCGCTCCCACCTCCCCAACCTGCATTTCCCTGTGGGAGGATGGCGCGATGGAGGAGGTGCGCTACGAGCGCCGGGGGACGGCCGCGGTCCTGACGATCGACCGGCCGCAGCGCCGCAATGCCGTCGACGCGGCCACCGCCCGCGGGCTGCGCCAGGGCTTCGACCGCTTCGAGGCCGACGAGGAGGCGCGGGTGCTGGTCCTGACCGGCGCCGGTGGCGAGGCCTTCTGCGCCGGCGCCGACCTGAAGGCGCTCGACCTCGACGTCGACGACCCGGCCGGGCCGATGGGGTTCAGCCGGCTCACCGCCTCGAAGCCGACAATCGCCGCGGTCGACGGCTGGTGCCTGGCCGGCGGGCTCGAGCTGGCCCTCTGGTGCGACCTGCGGCTCGCCACCCCGGGCTCGACCTTCGGCTACTTCGAGCGGCGCTGGGGCGTGCCGCTGATCGACGGCGGCACGCAGCGGCTGCCGCGGGTGGTCGGGCTCGGCCGCGCCCTCGACCTGATCCTCAGCGGCCGCCCGGTCGGGGCCGAGGAGGCGGAGCGGATCGGGCTCGTCAACGAGGTCGTCGCACCGGGCGCCCACCTCGAGCGCGCGCTCGAGCTCGCCGAGCGCCTCGCCGCCTTCCCCCAGGAGACGATGCTGGCCGTCCGCCGGGCGGCGATCGAGGGCCTGGGGATGCCGCTGGCCGAGGGGCTGGAGCTGGAGCGCCGGCTGGGCCGGGAGACGCTGCCGACGGCGGCCCGCGGGGCCGCTCGATTCGCCGGCGGCGAGGGCCGC
>JBFXEM010000240.1:0-4305 GCA_050180135.1 Solirubrobacterales bacterium
CCGAGTACGAGGCCGACCTGCAGCGCCGGATCATGGAGACGCTGCGCAACGAAGGGATCGAGGGCGAGGAGACCGTCGCCGAGATCCTCCAGGCGGTCCCGACCGCCTATCAGTGGAGCGGCCTGGACCGCTACTGGCGCAAGAAGGCCGAGCGCGAAGCTAGCTGAGGTGCTCGCGCATGCGCTCGACGGCCTCTTCGATGCGCTCGTCGGGCGTGGTCAGCGAGATCCGGAAGAAGCCCTCGCCGCTGGGCCCGTACATCGACCCGGGTGAGATCACCACGGCGGCCTCCTCGAGCACGGTCTCGCAGAAGGAGGTCGAGGTGTGGCCGCTGGGGACCGGCGCCCAGACGTAGATCGTGCCCTTGGGGGCGTTGACCTCGACGCCGATCTCGCGCAGGGCGGAGACGACGAGGTCGCGGCGGCGCAGGTAGGTCTGGTTCATCCGCTCCAGCGGCCCGGTCGGGCCCTCGAGGGCGGCGACCCCCGCCATCTGCACGGCCCCGAAGAGGCCGGAGTCGACGTTGGTCTTCAGCCGCCAGTAGGTCTGGATCGCCTCGGCGTTGCCGAGGATCGCCGCACAGCGCCAGCCGGTCATGTTGTAGCCCTTGGAGAGCGAGAAGACCTCGACGCCGACCTCCTTGGCGCCGGGCGTGGCGAGGAAGCTCGGGGCGACGTAGCCGTCGTAGGTCGTCTCCGAGTAGGCGTTGTCGTGGACGACGAGGATCTCGTACTCCCTGGCGAAGCTGACGACTCGCTCGAAGAAGCCCTCGGGAACGACCGCGCCAGTCGGGTTGTTCGGGTAGTTGATGAACATCAGCCGCGCCTTCTCGGCAACGTCGGGCGGGATCGCCGCGAGGTCGGGCGCGAAGCCGAGGTCCGGCTCCAGCGCCATCACGTGCGGAGTCGCGTTGGCGAGGATCGGGCCGCCGGTGTAGACCGGGTAGCCGGGATCGGAGGCGAGGGCGACGCCGCCGGGGTCGAGGAAGGCGAAGCAGAGGTTGTAGATGCACTCCTTGGCGCCGATCGCCGGGATCACCTCGCTCGCGGGGTCGATCTCGACCCCGAAGCGGCGGTCGTAGAAGTCGGCGAAGGCCTGGCGGAACTCCTCGCGGCCGCGGTTGGACGGGTACTGGTGGTTGGCCGGGTCGGCGACCGCCGCCTGCATCGCCTTGACGATGTAGTCGTAGGTCGGCTCGTCGGGGTCGCCGATGCCGAGGCTGATCACGTCGATCCCCGACGCTCGCTTCTCGGCGATCTGCTGCTCCAGTTCCTGGAACTTGTACGGAGGCATCGCCTCCAGGCGCTTTGACGGATCTGCGATTCCCATCGGCGCGGAACCCTAACGATTCGTCCCCTACTCCAGCTCGGACAGCGCGCTGAGCAGCTCCGGCGAGAGCTCGCCGGCGTAGACGGGCTCCGCCCAGCCGGTCAGCCGCAGCGCCAGGTCGTCGCCGATCTCGACCTCCAGCTCGCCGCCTTCGAGCTCGACCACGAGCGGGCTGGCGGCGCCGCGCAGGTAGGCGGTGACGGCGGCGCCGCTGGCGCCGGTCCCGGAGGAGAGCGTCTCCCCCACCCCGCGCTCGAAGATCCGCGCCCGCACCGTGCTGCCCTCGATTTCGAGGAAGGAGACGTTGGTGCGGTTGGGGAACAGCTCATGGCCTTCGATCCCGGGGCCGATCTCGCCGAGATCGAGATCGTCGAGGCCGCCGTCGACGACGATCGCGCACTGCGGGTTGCCAACCGAGACGTGCTGGAACTCCCACTCGCGCCCGCCGGCGCTGAGCGTCCCTTTGCCGTCGGCGCCGCCGGAGGGGAAGTCCTTCGAGCTGGTCGACGCCCTGCCCATGTCGACCGAGCAGGTCAGATCGCCGGTGATCGTCGGCCTGATCGGCCCGGCGACGGTGCTGATCGCGAACTCCTCGGCGTCGGTCCAGCCGTGGCGGCGCAGATAGAGGATCGCCTCGCGCGCCCCGTTGCCGGAGAGCTCGGCCTCGGAACCGTCCGGGTTGAAGATCCGCAGCGAGGCGACGAAATCGGGGTCCTCGCTCTTGGAGAGCAGCAGGACGCCGTCGGACCCGACGCCGAAATGCGGGTCGCAGAGCCACTCGACACGCTTCTCGTTGAGGTCCCAGGGAAGGTTCTGATCCTCGAGGATCAGGTAATCGTTGCCCAGCGCCTGCCACTTCTCGAATCTCATCAGCCGCACCCTATTTCGGCGGCCGCTTGGGCGTCGCTGAGGGTGGTGCGGTCGATCGTCGTCAGGTTCGGGATCTTGCGCATCCAGGTGAGCTGGCGGCGTGCGTAGTTGCGCGAACGCTGCTTCATCGCCTCCAGGTCCCCGGCCAGCAGCTCGTCGAAGCCGAGCGCTTTGCGGGCGGTGCGGCCCGGGCCGAGCGCATCCGCCCGCCGCGCCTCCTCGGCGCCGCCGCCGTCGACGATCGCCTCGACCCGGGCGTCGATCCGCTCGTAGAGCTGGGCGCGGTCCATGTCGAGGCCGAAGATCCGGGTCGGGTGGCGGGTCTGCGGCGACCACAGCTCCGACTGCGTCGATTCCGCCGGCACCTTGCGCAGCGAGAGGTCCGCCAGCGCAGCCCGCAGGTAGAGCCCGGTCCCCCCGACCACGATCGGGGTCCGCCCCGCCGCCAGCGCCGCGTCGATCTCCGCGTGGGCGAGCGGCATGTAGTCGCCGGCGGAGAAGTCGCTGGTGACCGGCACGAAGCCCAGCAGGCGGTGCTCGAGCTCTCGTTGCTCCGCGGCGCTGGCGGTGCCGGTCAGCACCTCCAGACCCTCGTAGACCTGCAGTGCGTCGCAGTTGATCGCGACCGGATCCCGGCCCCCCTCGCGCAGCAGCCCGGCAAGCGCGACCGCGACGCCGGTCTTGCCGACCCCGGTGGGCCCGAAGATCGCGAGGACCGTCAAAGAAGGCGCAAGAGCGGCCGGGCGGCAACTCCGCTCAGCGTCTGCGACGTTGCCGACTCGATCTCGACCGCGACGAACTCCCCCGGCTCGGCCACGCCGTCGAAGTTGACCGCCTTGTTGTGCCGGGTGCGGCCACGCAAGCGCGTTTCGTCGGTGCGGCTGGTGCCTTCGACGAGGACGTCGAGGGTGCGCCCGACGAAACGCTGGGAGCGCTCGGCTGCCCGTCGCTGCACCGCCTCGACCAGCCGCCCCATCCGCTCGACCTTGACCGGGTGCGGGACCTGCTCGTCCATGGTCGCCGCCTCGGTCTGGCGCCGCGGCGAGAAGACGAA
This sequence comes from Solirubrobacterales bacterium, assembly GCA_050180135.1. Lineage (GTDB taxonomy): Bacteria > Actinomycetota > Thermoleophilia > Solirubrobacterales > 70-9 > VAYN01. The sequence continues at coordinate 3,254 of JBFXEM010000240.1, forward strand.
GGTGAAGGCGCCGTCGTAGCCGACCTCCTCGACCACCTCCATCGTCTGCTCGAAGTCGGCGTCAGTCTCGCCCGGGAAGCCGACGATGATGTCCGTGGTGATCGCACAGTCGGGGACGTGCTCGCGGATCAGGGCGACCCGGTCCATGTAGCGCTGGCGGTCGTAGGTCCGGCGCATCCGTTTGAGGATCGTGCTGGAGCCCGACTGCAGCGGCAGGTGGATCTGCTCGCAGAGCGCCGGCAGCTCCGCGTGGGCGCGAATCACGTCCTCCTTCATGTCCTTGGGGTGCGGGCTCGTGTAGCGGATCCGCTCGATGCCGTCGACCGCGTCGACCCGTCCCAGCAGCTCGGCGAAGCCGATCCGGGCCTCCTTGGGCAGGTCGCGGCCGTAGCTGTTGACGTTTTGGCCCAGCAGCGTCACCTCGCGCACGCCGTCGGCGGCGAGGTGCTCGACCTCGGCGATCAGCTCGCCCGGGTCGCGGCTGACCTCACGCCCCCGGGTCGAGGGCACGATGCAGTAGGAGCAGGCGCAGTTGCAGCCCTGGGAGATCTGCAGCCAGCCCTGGAACTCGCGCTCGCGGCGCGCCGGCAGGTGGCCGGAGAAGTCCTCGAACTCGAAGTACCCCTGGGCGCTCAGCGAGTCGGAGTTGAGGAACTCGGCCAGCTTGTGGATCTGACCCGGCCCGAAGGCGACGTCGACGAAGGGGAAGCGCTGGAAGACCTCGTCCTTGACCGACTGCGCCCAGCAGCCGCCTACCCCGACCACCCGCTCGGGGTCTTCGCCCTTCAGCCGCTTCGCCTCGCCGAGGTGGGCGATGAAGCGGCTGTCGGCCGACTCGCGGATCGAGCAGGTGTTGAAGAGGATCACGTCGGCGGCGTCCCTGCTGGCCGCCTCCTCGTAGCCCAGCGAGGCCAGCATGCCGCGCATCCGCTCGGAGTCGTGCACGTTCATCTGGCAGCCAAAGGTGGTGACGTGGAAGCTCTTGGGCATTGGCTGGAGAGGGTACCCGGCCGGGGTCGGCTTGGGGGATTGGGGACGGGGTTGGCGTGAGG
>JBFXEM010000241.1:0-4298 GCA_050180135.1 Solirubrobacterales bacterium
ACTCGCGTGGCGGGAGTGGTCACCCCGCAAAGGCTACCCACGCCGTCAAAGCCTGCTTGGCGATGGCGGGGCTGGGTATGGGTTCGGTTGCAGGTCAACGACCGGGAGGAGACCCGATGTCCACGCCCTACACCGTCATGCGTTTGACCGACGTCAAGGATTCGGCCCGGCAGTTCGGGGTCGGCGGCGACATGGAGGCGCGTTTCGCCAAGGACGAGCTCGACGCCGAGCGCACCGGTCTCAGCCACCACCGGCTGAAGCCGACCAAGCGGCAGCCGTTCGGACACAAGCACGACCAGGCCGAGGAGATCTACGTGGTCCTCGGCGGCAGCGGGCGAGTCAAGCTCGACGATGACGTGGTCGAGGTCGAACCGCTCGACGCGATCCGGGTCGCCCCCGGCGTGATTCGCGCCTTCGAGGCCGGACCGGGTGGGCTCGAGGTGCTCGCCGTCGGTGCCCGCCACGACGGCGACGGCGAGATCGTCCCCGACTGGTGGACCGACTAGATCTGAGTCAGGCGCCGCGCCAGGCGGTCCAGTAGGCGCGCATCCGGCGCTCGAACGCCTTCGGCTTCTCGGCGTAGAGGCGCTGGCCAAGGTCGAGGGCGGCGTCGATCAGCTCGGTTTGGCGACGTTCGATCAGCCCGACCACCTGGGTCCGCACCGAGTCGGCGACGTCCGCGCGCCCGCGCAGGTCGGCGGCGAGCACGGTCAGGTCGTGGTGGTCGCCGAGCAGGTCGGCGAGCTCGTGGGCACTCTCGACGTTGGCTTCCAGCGGGCCCGGCCAGGCGCGCCGGATCAACCGCAGCTGGTACCAGAGGTCCTTGGCGCGCTTGCGCCACTCGTGCACGAGCTCGGGGTCGGGCGCGGCAGCGACCCGCTTCATCGTCTTGCGCCCGCCCTCGTAGGCCTCGCGTAGTCCTGGACCCAGCAGGCGCCAGGAGTCGCCCGCCAGCGGCCAACTGTCGACCGCGGCCTGGCCTGCCGCGATCGCGCCGATCGCTTCCTTTGTCGCCTCGGCGTCGGCACCGGTGGTCTCCTCGTCGCGCTCCCGTTCGAGCCGGACCCGCCATTCGGCCGCCGCGGCGCTCGGGAACTCGCTGCCGAAGTGTCGCTCCAGGCCCTCCAGGGTCTGCACCTTGACCTCGGCGTCGCGACTGCCGGAGAGCGCCCGGCCGGCATCGCGGTAGCGCCTGTTTTCGGCCTCGTAGGTCTTCTCGCCGAGCTCGACCCGGACCAGGCGCAGGGTCGAGCGGATCTTCTTCAGGTCTTTGCGGGCGGAGTGAATCGCGGTCGCGGGATCGTCGTTGTCTTCGAGCGTCTCGGCGGCGATCCCGGCGCGGGCGCGGACGATGCGGCTGATGCCGTCGGCGACCTCCTCCTCGCGCTTGAGGCGGAAGGCCGTGGAGGGGGCCGGGGTGGGGTCGGGAGTCGTGGGGGCCCCGGCCGTGGCCAGCGCCCGATTCGCGTAGCGGGGGTCGCCGGTGACCTCCGTGCCCAGCCAGGCTGGCGGTGAAAAAGCCTGGCTGAGCGCGACCGAGTCGAACTCGACCTCGGCTACGAGCAGCCCGGCCAGCTCCTCCTCGTAGACGTCCACCTCGGCCTCGAGGCCGTCGGGCAGCGGCTCGCGCAGCCGCGTCTTCGTGACCCGGCGACCCTCGGTCAGCGGCCAGAGGCTCTCGAACAGCCCCTCGTCCAGCTCGACCTCGACCTCCTCGCGGACCTCGCCGGAGCCGGTCTTGACCGTCAATAGGGTCCGCGGCCCGGCCCGCCGCAGGCGGATCTCGGGACCCTCGCCGTTGGTCAGGTAGCCCTGGGAGATCGGCTCGCCCGCGCGACCGACGAGCCGGGACGGGAGCTCGCCGAGCAGGAACTTCCGCTCGATCTCGCTGCTCATCCACCCAAGCGTAGAGGGCGGCGCTCGCTTCGCATAGGATTGGCCCAATGTCTGCCGTTGAGGTCCAGGGCGTCGAGGGGATGCAGCAGCTGGTGGGCCAGGAGGTCGGTCCCAGCGACTGGCGCACTGTGACCCAGGAGGACATCGACGCCTTCGCCGAGCTCTCCGGCGATCATCAGTGGATCCACGTCGATGTCGAGCGGGCCAAGACCGAGAGCCCCTTCGGCACCACGATCGCCCACGGCAACCTCACCCTCTCGATGGTCGACGGCTTCCGCGGCCAGCTGATCGCCCCGACCGGCTTCGCCCTCGCCGTCAACTACGGCTGGAACAAGATCCGCTTCCCCGCCCCGGTGCCCTCCGGCTCGAAGATCCGGGCCAAGGCCGAGATCGTCTCGATGGACGAGATCGGCGGCGGCTGGTGGGAGTTCGTGACCCGCTTCACCGTCGAAGTCGAGGGCTCCGAGAAGCCCTGCTTCGTCGGCGACTCGGTCGTGCGCGTGTTTTCCCCTGAGCCAGATCCAGCCGGTTCCTGACCAAGAGATCGAGGACGCAGGGAGCGTGGCGTGCTCTGCACGCGAGCGACCGAGGACGCCGATATGCGCCGGTCAGGGGCCGGCTAGTTGACGTTGATGGTTCCTTCCATACCTGCTTCGCGGTGGCCGGGGACTGAGCAGAAGAAGGTGTAGGTGCCGGGCTTGAGGTCGACTTCGACGGAGGTGGAGTCTTCGGAGATCAGGTCGGTCTCGCCGACGTCCTCGCCGGAGGAGTCTTCGATGTCGACGTCGTGCGGGATCGCCTGGGGGTTGGTGAAGTTGACGGTGACCTTGCCCGCCGCGGCATCGACGCTTTTCTGCTCGTAGGCGAGGTCGCTGCCTTCGACCGCGGAGATGTCGATGACGGAAGCGCTGCCGGCGCTGCCGCCTTCGGCCTCGGCGCCGGTCGATTCACCGCCGGCTTCGGCGCTGCCACCGCTCTGGGACTGGGTTTCGGCGCTGCTGGAGCTGTCGTCGGAGCCGCCGCAGGCGGCGAGTGCGAGCGACGCGATCGCGAGCGCGAGGGCGACGAGAAGGGCCTTCTTCATGGCTGGTCCTTTCGGAAAGCGGTGGACGTGCTGACAAGTTGATACGTCGGCGTTGCCGACCGGGTTCACTTACCCACGAAGACGGGCTTCTCCCCGCCGAAGAAGGCGGCTACGCCGTTGCGCAGGTCCTCGGTCGCCATGCTGTCGGCGATCCCGTGGCGCTCCAGCTGCAGGTGCTCGGTCAGGGTGTGCTCGATGCTGCCGCCGACCAAAGTTTTTGCCATCCGCACGTAGTGCGGGGCCATCGCCGCCAGCTTCTCCGCCTTCGCCCGCGCCGCGGCGGCCAGCTGGTCCGCGGGGACGACCTCGCTGACCAGTTTCTCGGCGAGCGCGTCGGCGGCGCTCATGTTGGGATCGTCGAGCAGCAGTTCCAGCGCCCGCGAGGGCCCGACCACGCGCGGCAGGAAGTAGGTCATGCCGCCGTCGGGGGAGGCGCCGATGCGCCCGTAGGCACAGGCGAAGAAGGCGTTCTCGGAGGCGATCCGGGTGTCGCAGGCGAGCGCCAGCGAGAAGCCGGCGCCGGCCGCCGGACCGTTGACGGCGGCGATCACGGGGTAGGCGATCCGGCGCAGGTCGACGATCGCGGTGTGCAGCGCCTCGGCTCCGCGGCGCACTTCCGAGGGCAGATCGAGGTCCTCGTCCTCGACGCCTCTGCGGAACCAGGTGACGTCGCCGCCGGCACAGAACGCGTCGCCGGCGCCGGTGATGATCAGCGCCCGCAGCGGCGCCCGGTCGGCGAGCCAGGCGAAGGCGACGAGCATCTCGCCGATCATCTCCGGGCTCATCGCGTTGAACGCGTCGGGGCGGTCGAGGGTGAGGGTGCCGATCTCACCGTCGATCTCGATCTTCATCGTCTTCAAATCTGGAGTGCTCATCATCGGCGCAGCCTACTCTTGGAACATGGATCGTGACCTCGACCATGACACGATTTCGCGTAACGAGCGGATCGCCCAGCGGCGCCGCGAGCTGCCCGATTCGCCCGGCGTCTACCTCTTCTACGACCGCGCCGACGAGCTCCTCTACGTCGGCAAGGCGCGCTCGATCCGCAAACGCGTCAACTCCCACTTCTCCGGCGGCGACACCCGCCTCACCGCCCGGGTGGAGCGCTTCGAGACCCTGGTCACCGCCAACGAGGCGGAGGCGCTGCTGGCCGAGCAGAGCTTCATCAAGCGCCACCGGCCGCGCTTCAACATCCGGCTGCGCGACGACAAGTCCTACCCCTACGTCGCCGTCAGCCTCGACGAGGACTATCCGCGCGTCTACTTCACCCGCGAGAAGCACCGCGCCCACCGCGCCTACTTCGGCCCCTTCTCCAGCG
>JBFXEM010000242.1:0-4283 GCA_050180135.1 Solirubrobacterales bacterium
ATCCGCCCCGCTTTGCACCGATCCTCAGCAGGAGCTCGACCGCCTCACCGCGCTCTACTCCGCGCCGGGCGCCTTCGCCGCCTCGATCGGGTGGTACCGAGCCGGCTCCGGGACCGTTGCCCGCAGCCTGGTCGAGGAAGCCCCTGCGCCGGCCGACCGCATCGCCGTCCCCACGACCGTGCTCTGGCCCTCCGAGGATCCCCTCTTTCCGCCGCAGTGGAGCGACCGGATCGACCGGTTCTTCAGCCGCGCGACCCTGCGCCACCTGACCGGCTCGGGACACTTCTCGCCGCTCGAGGCGCCCGCCGAGTTCGCCGCGGCGATCGAAGCGGCGCTGGCTCCTTAGCCCGGGGCAGCTCGCCGGTGCCGGGGGGCGGCTGCTCAGCGAACCCGCGGCAGCCCCGTCCAGGTCCCCGCTCGGACCTGCCCGAAGAGGTCGGGGCCGCCCACCTGCCCGCCCTCGAGCGGGAGGTAGGACTGGACGATGTATTCGGCGAGGACGGCTCCGCCGCCGTCCGCTAGTCCCAGGGACGGTCCTCGCCGCCACTGAGGGCCGCGGCGAACTTCCTCGGCGCAGACCCAAGCAGCATCGCCAGCACCCGGCTGTTTCCAGACAAACCGATCTCGTCGTAGTGGTGGCACATGGCCGCCATGTCGCGGCGGGACTCCTCCGACCAGCCCGACGGCAGGGTGAGGTCGGTGAGGGCACCGCGCTTGAGCTCCAGCTCGACACCGAGCGTGTCGGCCAGCTGCGCCATCATCTCGCGCGTGGTCAGCACCTCCGAGCCGCACAGCTCGTAGGTCGCGCGCTCGTGGCCCTCCTCGCGGTGCACGATCGCGCTTGCGGCGGCTACATCCCGCAGGTCGACCGGGGTGAAGGGGGTATCGAGCGAGTAGGGCACTACGACCGTGCCGTCCGGCGACTTCTCCCAGTAGAACCGCATCGTCTGCGCGTACATCGCCGGTTGCAGGACCGTCCACTCGAGCCCCGAGCCGCGGAGCACCGACTCCGTTCTCGCCTTGCGTTCGTGGTGGCGGAGCCCCGGGGTGTAGGCGTGCAGCACCGAGTGCAGCACGAAGCGGTTGATACCCGCGGCCTTTGCAGCCTCGACCATCGCGGCTGCCTGGTCGGATTCGCTGGAGTTGAACACCGGCGGGATGTAGTGGATCGCCCCGGCCCCCTCCAGCGCGGCCGCGAACGTCGCCGCGTCTTCGAGCTCGACGGCGGCGGCTTCGGTGGCGCCGGCGGCCAGGACGTCGCCTTCCTGGTCGGCCCGATGGACGAGCGCGCGAGACGTCAGCCCCGCCTCGGTGAAGGCACGCAGGACGGCGCGGCCGGTCGGCCCCGCGGCACCGACGACTGCGATCGGCTTGCGGTCCATCGGGGCGGCATTCGGGGCGCTCATCGGTGCAGAAGATAGTCCCGCCCAGCAGGGGCCCGGTACCCCCGGCGCAGGGCAATTTCCCCGCCTCCACTTGCCCCCTCGGGACGCGCGAGGCCTCGGCCACCTGCCGCGGGGCGGCCTTCGAACGGCGGCTGGCGCAGCGCGAATCGCAGCCCGGCAAAGACGAATGACCGGCCCAATCTCGACCCCCGCGGCAGCTAGACCGCGACGGTGGCAGCTGGGACGCTTGCCCGAAAGACCCTGCTGAATGGGAGGGGTCTCAAAGGAGGAGCATCTTGAAACTCGTCACGTTTGAAGTGTCGGGCCCGCTCGGACCGAGCCGGCGATCGGGCGCACTCGAGGGAGGCCACGTCTTCGACCTGGCGCTCTCGCGGGCTGCCCAGCTCGCCTCGAAAGGCAATCTCCGGGCGGGCGTGATCGCCGCCGCAGAGGTTCCCAGCGACATGCTGGAGTTCCTGCGCGGCGGGGAGTTCGTACTGGAAACGGCCCGCGATGCGCTCGAGCACGCGAAATCGTCTGGACCGGAAGATTTCGAGGGCGCCACCATCCGCCACGACCTGGCGGCGGTTCGACTGCTCTCGCCGATGCCCCGGCCGAACAGCCTGCGGGACTACCTCTGCTTCGAGGAGCACTTCCGCAACTGCCTGAGAACGCTCGGACGGGAGGACGACTTCCCGCCCGAATGGTTCAACCTGCCGGCCCACTACAAAGGCAACGTCGACAGGATCTTCGGTCCCGAGGAGACCGTCCCCTACCCGACCTTCACCGACAAACTCGATTACGAGCTGGAGATCTGCGCCGTGGTCGGGAAATCCGGATACCGGGTCAAGGCCGAGGACGCGACTCCCTACATCGTCGGCTACACGCTCTACAACGACTGGAGCGCTCGGGACTTCCAGTTCCGCGACTCGAGCGTCGGCATCGGGCCGGGGATCAGCAAGGACATCGGCTCCTCGATCGGGCCCTGCATCGCGACGCCGGACGAGTTCGGCCCGACCTCCCGTCTCTACGCGCGGGTCGACGGCGAGATCTGGTCGGAGGGGACCCTGGAGGGCATGCACTTCAGCTTCGAGGAGCTGATCGAGTACTCCACCCTCGACGGCGTCGTCGAGCCGGGCGATCTGCTCGGCAGCGGCACGATCGGCGGCGGTTGCGGCCTGGAGTTCGACCGCTACCTCGAACCGGGAGCCACCGTCGAGCTCGAAGCCGAGGGCATCGGCCTCCTGCGCAACCGGGTCGGCGAGCGGACCGAGGGAACCCAGCGGGACACCTGGAACCGGTAGCGGAGGCCGGCGGAACTCACCCGGGGGCCCCCGGGTGAGTTCCGCCAGGCTCCGTCTCGCCGTCGGCTTCGGTGCCGCTAGGCCCCGGCGGTCCGCGCCCGGGTCCGCGCCACCTGGGAGACGGCGACGGCGAGGATCAGGATCGCGCCCTGCACGACCTCCTGGCTCCAGGGGGGCGCGTTGCTGATGATCAGGCCGTTGGTCACGCACTGAAGCAGTAGCGCTCCGTACAGCGCACCGATGAAGGTGGCGGTGCCGGTCCTGCTCACGGCCGCTCCGAGGAACGCCGCCGCGAAGGCCGGAAGCAGGAATCCGCTCGAGACCTCGGGGTGACCTGAGCCAAGCTGGGCCGTCAGGACCACGCCCGCGATCGCGACCAGGACGCCGGTCGCGACCAGAGCCGCCACGGTGTAGAAGTCGATGTTGATCCCGGCCAGACGGCTCGCCTCGGGATTGCGTCCGACCGCCTGGATGTTGCGGCCCGGAATCGTGTACCGCATCAGCAGCGCGCCGATCACGCAGACCGCGAACATCACCCAGGCGGTGTTGGGGATGTTGAGGAAGGTCCCGCGGCCGAACTCCGCCATCGTCGACGACTCGATGCGTACGTAGGCGTCGTTCGTGAACCAGCTGAGCAATCCGAGCAGGATCGTCTGCGTGCCGAGGGTGGTGACGATCGACGGAACCCGCGCCCCGACCACTATCGCCCCGTTCGCCAGGCCGACGACCGCGCCCGCTCCGCAGGCGGCGATGACCGCGACCCACCAGGGCACGTCGAGGTTGGCCACGTCGGCGCAGACCACTCCCGTCAGCGCCACCACCGCTCCCACCGAGAGGTCGTACTGGCCCGCGACCAGGGCGATCGAGACCCCGGCCGCGACGATCGCCCCGACCGCGGTCTGGTTGAGGATGATCTTCGCGTTGTCGATCGTGGGGAACGTCTCGGGCTTCAGCAGCGAGAAGCCGACGATCACGACCACCAGCACCAGGGCGCCGGCCACCACCCCGGGACTACTCCGAAGCCAGCGCAGCAGGTCGGTCGCGGTGGAACTGGAATGGCTGGCTTCAGCCGTGGTCATACAAGGCCTCCAAGATCGTGTTCGGATTCAGTCTTTCTGCGGTCAACGTGGTCACGACCGTGCCCTCGCGCAGGACGATCACGCGGTCGGAAACCTCGATCAACTCGTCGAGGTCCGATAGCGAGACGACGCAGACGCCACCCTCGCGAGCGAACTCCTCGACCAGTCCAAGCAGGTCCGCCTTCGCGCCGACGTCGACGCCGCGGGTGGGCTCGTCGAGCAGCAGGACCCGAACTTCGCGCTCGAGCGTGCGGGCGAAGAGCGTCTTCTGCTGGTTGCCGCCCGACAGCGACAGGACGTCGGCATCGGGCCCGCCTCCGGCGATCGAGAGTTTCTCGATCCAAGTTTCGGCGCAGCTCGTCTCGGAGCCATGGCGAACCAGGAGACCGCCGGACTCCCGGTTGGCCCGTCGTCCGAAAGCGATGTTCTCGGCGACGGAGAAGGAGTGGATCAGGCCTTCTTCGATCCGGTCTTCCGGAACCAGGCCGATGCGCAGAGCCCTCGCGGAACCCGGG
>JBFXEM010000243.1:0-4279 GCA_050180135.1 Solirubrobacterales bacterium
TTGTTGATGTCGATCATCAGTCCTCCACCTCTGCCGGCTCGGCCTCTTGGGGCTCGGCGGCATCACCATCAGTTCCAGCCTCGCCCTCGGAGACGATCTGCTCCTCTTGCTCGTCCGCGGCTCCGTTGGAGGAGTCGGCGCGCACGCCGGTCAGGTCCATCCCCAGCTCCTCGGCCGCTTTGAGCAGGTCGTCCTCCTCGTCGGAGATTTCGACGTCGGTCCCCTCGGAGACGACGTTGGCGTCCAGCGAGAGGCTCTGGATCTCCTTCAAGAGCACTTTGAAGGACTCCGGGATCGAGGGCTCGGGAATGTTCTCGCCCTTGACGATCGCCTCGTACGCCTTGACCCGCCCGACCGTGTCGTCGGACTTGACCGTGAGCATCTCCTGCAGCGTGTAGGCGGCGCCGTAGGCCTCCAGGGCCCAGACCTCCATCTCGCCGAAGCGCTGACCGCCGAACTGCGCCTTGCCGCCCAGCGGCTGCTGGGTGACGAGCGAGTAGGGGCCGGTCGAGCGAGCGTGGATCTTGTCGTCGACCAGGTGCAGGAGCTTGAGGATGTACATGTAGCCGACCGTGACCTTGCCCTCGTAGGGCTCGCCGGTGCGGCCGTTGTACAGCTGCGCGGTCCCCGAGGCCTTCGCCCCGGCACGCTCGTCCATGTCGATGCCGAGGTCGATGCCGCGGTCTTCGTTCTCTTTCGACCACTCGACCAGAGCCGTGTCGACGTCTTCGACGGTTGCCCCGTCGAAGACCTGGGTCGCCACGTAGACGCGACCGTCGCCCTCGTCGGAGTGGGCCTGCTTGTAGGCCTCCGAGCCGTCGTCGTACCAGCCGTTCGCCGCGACCCACCCGAGGTGGGTCTCGAGGATCTGGCCGATGTTCATCCGGCTCGGCACGCCGAGCGGGTTGAGGATGACGTCCACCGGGGTGCCGTCGGCGAGGTGAGGCATGTCCTCCTCGGGCACGATCTTCGAGATCACACCCTTGTTCCCGTGACGGCCGGCGAGCTTGTCGCCCTCGGCGATCTTGCGCTTGATCGCGACGTAGACGCGGACCAGGTCGTTGACGCCGGGGGGCAGATCGTCGCCGTCGTCGCGGCTGAAGGTCAGCACCTCGATCACGACACCGCCGGCACCGTGCGGGACTTTCAGCGAGGTGTCACGGACCTCGCGCGCCTTCTCCTTGAAGATCGCGCGGATCAGCTTCTCCTCGGCGGTCAGCTCGGTCTCGCCCTTCGGCGTCACCTTGCCGACCAGCAGGTCGCCGGCGTCCACCTCGGCCCCGACCCGGACGATCCCGCGCTCGTCGAGATTGCGCAGGCTCTCCTCGGAGCGGTTGGGGATGTCGCGGGTGATCTCCTCGTCGCCGAGCTTGGTCGTGCGGGCGTCGATCTCGTACTCCTCGATGTGGATCGAGGTGAGTTCGTCGTCCTTGACCAAGCGCTCGGAGAGGATGATCGCGTCCTCGAAGTTGTACCCCTCCCAGGACATGAAGGCGACCAGGCAGTTCTTGCCCAGGGCGATCTCACCACCACCGGTGGAGGAGCCGTCGGCGAGCACGTCGCCCTCCTTCACCATCTGGCCGCTCTTGACGATCGGCCGCTGGTGGATGACCGTGCCCTGATTCGAGCGCATGAACTTGTGCAGCGTGTACTCGTCTTTCTGGGTGGCGCCGGTGACGACGATGCGCTCGGCGTCGACGTGGGTGACCTCACCGTCGGTCTTGGCCAGGACCACGTCGCCGGTGTCGGTGGCGGCGCGGCGCTCCATGCCGGTGCCGATCAGCGGCGGGTCGGGCTTCAGCAGCGGCACCGCCTGGCGCTGCATGTTGGAGCCCATCAGCGCGCGGTTGGCGTCGTCGTGCTCGAGGAACGGGATCAGCGAGGTCGCCACCGACCAGATCTGGGACGGCGAGACGTCCATCAGGTCGACTTCCTTGGGCGTGGCGGTCGCGTACTCCTGCTCGCCGGCGCGGACGAGGACCGTCGGGCCTTTGAGCTTGCCGGTCTTGGGGTCGAACTCGGAGTTCGCCTGGGCGATCACCTTGTCCTCCTCCTGGGTGGCGTCGTAGTGGACGATCTCTTTGCTGACGACGCCGTCCTCGACCAACCGGTAGGGGGTCGTGACGAAGCCGTGCTCAGAGACCTCCGCGTAGGAAGCCAGCGAGCCGATCAGGCCGATGTTCGGACCCTCCGGGGTCTCGATCGGGCACATCCGTCCGTAATGGGTCGGGTGCACGTCGCGGACCTCGATCGGCGCCCGCTCACGGGTCAGACCGCCGGCGCCCAGCGCCGAGAGCCGGCGGCGGTGCGTCAACCCCGCGAGGGAGTTGGTCTGGTCCATGAACTGCGAGAGCTGCGAGGAGCCGAAGAACTCCTTCATCGCCGCCACAACCGGGCGGATGTTGATGATGGTCTGCGGCGTGATCGCGTCCGAGTCCTCGGTGGTGAGGCGCTCGCGGACGACGCGCTCCATCCGGTAGAGGCCGATGCGGAAGGCCTCCTGGATCAGCTCGCCGACCGTACGCAGACGGCGGTTGCCGAAGTGCTCGTACTCGTCGAGGTGCTCGTAGACGGGCTCGCGCGGGTAGGTGATCGCCTCCGCGGCGTAGTCCTTGATCGGGTTCTCCTCGTCGATCTCCTCGGGGATCCCGAGCAGTTTCGGCAGCAGGACGAGCTCCTTGACCAGGGCGATGATGTCGTCGTGGGTGAGCACCCGCGTCTCGAGATCGATGTCGAGGTCGAGACGGGCGTTGAGCTTGTAGCGACCGACGCGCGTGAGGTCGTAGCGCTTGGGGTCGAAGAAGAGCTGCTCGAGCAGTCCACGGGCGGCGTCGACTGACGGCGGCTCGCCCGGGCGCTGCTTTTTGAACAGCTCGATCAGGGCGCCCTCTTCGGTCCGGGTCGCTTCGGTGTCGGCCTCGATCGTGTGCCGCATGTAGATCGAGTTGTCGAACATGTCCAGCAGCTGCTGGTCCTCGACGTAGCCCATCGCGCGCAGCAGCACCGTGACCGGGAGTTTCCGCTTGCGGTCGATGCGGACGAAGACTTTGCCTTTTTTGTCGACTTCGAGCTCCAGCCAGGAGCCGCGAGCCGGCATCAGGTTGGCGATGAAGACCTGCTTTTCAGGGTCCTTCGGCGCCATCACGTAGGCGCCGGGCGAACGCACGAGCTGGGTCACGACGACGCGCTCGGTGCCGTTGATGATGAACGTGCCGCGCTCGGTCATCCACGGGAAATCGCCCATGAAGACGGCCTGCTCGCGGATCTCGCCGGTCTCCTTGTTCTGGAAGGCGACGGTCGCGGTCAGAGGCCGCGAGTACGTCATGTCCTTCTCACGGCACTCGTCGATCGAGTGCGGTGGCTCCTCGAACTTGAAGGCACCGAAGACGATCTGCAGATTCCCCGTGTAGTCCTCGATCGGGGATATGTCGTTGATCGTCTCCCTCAGCCCACCGCTCTCGGGATCCGTCAGTTCCTCGAAGGAACGTCGCTGGATATCGATCAGATGCGGGACTTCGAGAGGGTTCTCTAGGCGGGAAAAACTCCTACGGGTTACGGGGGCAGCGTTGGAACGTGCCAAAGTCGGCGACTCCTCGGGCGGTCAGAGGGACGTGGATACTGCGCAAGATTGGGCAGGGGTACTCAAAAGGCGCGCGACCGCAAAAAATAACACACAGCCACTCGCGGCCGCGAGCTTGGCTCTGGGACTGGGTTTGCCCAGAGCCGGCGACGGAGCTCTATTTGAGCTCGACCGTCGCCCCGGCCTCCTCGAGGTCGGCCTTGAGTTTCTCGGCCTCGTCGCGCTCGACGCCCTCTTTGATCGGGCCGGGAGCAGCGTCGACGAGGGCCTTGGCCTCTTTGAGGCCGAGCCCGGTAGCGGCGCGGACGACCTTGATCACGGGGACTTTCTGCCCGCCGACCTCGGTCAGCACGACGTCCACCGTCGAGGACTCTTCGCCACCGCCGTCGCCCTCGCCACTGCCGCCGGCAGCGGCCGCGGGAGCGGCAGCGGCGACCGCGGTCGCGGAAACGCCGAACTCCTCCTCGAGCGCTTTGATCCGCTCGGAGAGCTCAAGGACGGAGATGCCTTTCAGCTCCTCGATCCAGTCCTCGGTCGAAATTTTGGTTGCTGCTGCCATCTGGTGTTACCCCTCTTCCTCGTTCGAATCTTGCTCTGAAGTGTTCTCGTCGGCAGAGTCGTCGTCTGCCTCCGCTTTCGGCTCCTCGGTCGGGGCCTCGTCTGCCTCAGGCCCTGCCTCCGCCTCCTCGGCGAGATCGG
>JBFXEM010000244.1:0-4278 GCA_050180135.1 Solirubrobacterales bacterium
CAACTCGACGCCCGCCGAGAGCCCCGAGCCGACCGAAACCGATGGCCGCATCAAGGTCGGCGCGAAGGTGATCGCGGGCACGGTGCTGGCGCGGGTCGCCGAGTCCGAGGACGGGATCGACCCCCACATCAACTTCGCGATCCGCCCGGCCGGCAAGGGCGCGCCGCGGATCGATCCGAAGCCGATCCTCGACGGCTGGAAGCTGCTCGAGGCGACCGCGATCTACCGCGCCAAGGGCAAGAACCCCTTCACCGCCCGGCTCAGCGGCGCCGGCGTGCTATTGCTCTCCAAGGAGGCCCTGATCAAGCGGGTGCTCGCAGACGACGGCCTCTCGATCTACGAATGCGGTCGGGAAGACATCGCCAGCGGTCAGATCGACCGCCGGGTCCTGGCGATGCTCGAGTACCTGCGCTCGAAGGGCTACGAGCTGACGATCACCTCGCTCAAATGCGGCCACGGCTTCCTCACCACCTCCGGCAACGTCTCCGAGCACTCCTCCGGCGACGCGGTCGACATCGCCGCGATCAACGGCGTGCCGGTGATGGGACACCAGGGCCCGGGGACCCTCACCGACGACCTGATCCACGAGCTGCTGCGCCTGCAGGGCACGATGGCGCCCCACCAGGTGATCTCGCTCGAGGACCTACCGGGACCGATCAGCTTCCCGCTCGCGGACCATGCCGACCACGTCCACGTCGGTTACCACGCGATCGGCGACAACCCACTGGAATCGCGCTTCTCGCCGCTGCTGAAGCCGGACCAGTGGCAGCGCCTGATCGACCGCCTCGGCGAGATCGAAAACCCGGAAGTGGCGATCAAGCCCTCCCCCTTCTCGCTGCCCGACGACAAGCCACAGGGCAAGGGCAACGGCGGCACCGGCTCAAGCGCCGACTAGAAGCGGAAGAATCCCGGCCTCTGGCCAAGCTATTCGGATTCGCGCAGTTCGACTTCGCCGGCCCGCTGCCCCTGGCGGACGGCCGCTACCTGGCCCGGGATCAACTTGATGGCGGGGCCGAGAGCGTCCTCGTGGTGCAAACCCTCGGCGCCCCGCCGCCACCGGCCCGGCGACGCAAGCGCCCGCGCCAGGCTGATTCCGACGCCGAGCCGGGGCCACTCCCCCTCTCCCGCGCCACCGCGATCCGCGCCTTCGCGCCTTTCGCCGACGCGGAGGCGGCCGAGGCTTGGCTCGACGCCGCCACCGACGCCGAGGACACCGCCGACGTCCTTGTCGCCGAGGGCATCTCCCTGCTCAACCGCGCCCTCCACGCCCAGGCGGTGGCCGCGGCCGACCCGCACGCCCACGAGCTGACCCCCGAGCGGGCGGTGGCGGTTCGGATCGGCTTCGGCAGTGGCGAGGAGACCGCCGACGGCAACTTCACCTCCGCCCGCGAGGTCGACGTCTGGGCCAGTGGCGCTTCGCGCCGGCGGCGGCGCCAGGAAGACCTGCGCCCCCAGGAACGGGTGGCGGCGGTGCTCGGAGGCCGCGAGCAGATCGAGCTCTGCGAGACCTTGCTGCTGCGCGCTCGCGCCGACCTCGACGCCGGCCGCAGTCGTGAGGCGACCCTGCAACTACGGATCGGACTGGAGGCGCTGCTGGCCGAGATGGCCGGCGCCGTTGACGATCCCGGCCACGACGAGGACCTCGGCACGCTCCAGGGGCGCCGCCACGAGGTCGGTGAGGCCGCCAACCAGGCCCTGCGCGGCGAGCTCGACCCCGAGCGCGCCACCGCCGTCGGCGAACTACTGGCGATCAGCGAGCGCGTCCTGCGCCGCCGCCGCGTCCTCCGCGGCTAGCTAGAGAAAGCGAGTTCAGCCAGTGCTCCTGTCCTTTGTCACCCACAGGGTTACAAAAGTCAGGAGCTGGGCTAACCCTCAAGTAAAGGGTTAGAGTACGAGGCGTTCGCCGACGATCGCGTCCTCGAGCGAGGCGGCGAGATGGTGGGCTTCGTCGAGCGCCACGCCCTCGACCGAGGGGATGCCGATAACGGTGAGGCCGGCGGCGACGGCAGCGGCGACACCGGTAGGCGAGTCCTCGAGGGCGACGACGTTGGGACCGGGTTCGACGCCGAGGCGGCGGCAGGCCTCCAGGTAGGGGTCGGGCGCCGGCTTGGGCAATGCCACTTCGTGGGCGCTGAGGACGACGTCGAAATGGTCGTGGAAGCCGACGATTTCCAGCGAGCGGCGGACGAAGATCAGCGGTGAGTTGGAGACCAGCCCGATCGGGGTGCCGCGCTCGACCAGCGCGTGCAGGAGGTCGCGGGCTCCGATCATCGCCTCCACCCCGTGCTCGAGCTCGGCAACGACCAGCTCGTTCAGCTCCTCGATCAGCTCCGGGGCGCGGCCGGGTTCGCCGAGGCGGCGTTCGAGAATGCTGCCGGCGATCTCCGCCGAGGTCCCGACCAGCTCCAGCTTGTCGGCTGGCGTGAAGGGCGTTTCGCGGCGCCGGAAGAGGTCCTGCTCGGCCCGGGTCCAGACCGACTCGGTGTCTAACAGCAGCCCGTCGTTGTCGAAGACGACCGCCTCCGGCGCCCCGATGGCCTCGGCGCCGGCGCTCACCGGTCGAGCTCCGCGATCAGCGCCACCAGCTCCGCGTCGACCTCGCCCTCGAGCTTCAGCTCGGCATCGTCGTCGTAGGGCGTCGGGCCCTTGGTCACGAGCGCCAGGGCGCCGCCGCGATCGAGCGTCACCTGCGGCAGCCCGGCGACCGGGTAGACCGCCAGCGAGGAGCCGACGCAGAGCATCAACTCGGCCCGCTCGGCCAGCTCCTGAGCCCGCGCCATCGTGCTCTCCGGCAACAGCTCACCGAAGAGGACGACGTCGGGTTTGACCGCGCCGCCGCACTGGGAGCAGATCGCGACCCCCGCTTCGTCGAACAGTCCTTCGACCTGCTCGAGCTCGAAGCGGGCCGCGCAGCGGCGACAGCTCGAGGTCTCGATCGTCCCGTGCACCTCGACCACGTTCTCCGAGCCGGCGAGCCGGTGCAAGCGGTCGATGTTCTGGGTGATCACGCCCTCGACCAAGCCCCGCCGCTCGAGCTCGGCCAGCGCCTCGTGGGCGCGGTTGGGCCGTTTGTCGCCGAGCGTCTGGAAGCGCGGCCGGTAGTAGGTCCAAAACCGAGCGGGGTCGCGTTCGAAGACGTCGATGTGAGCGACCTCCATCGGGTCGACGTTCTCCCAGAGCCCGGTCCCCGGCGTGCGAAAGTCCGGGATCCCGGAAGGCACCGAGACCCCGGCCCCGGTCAGCACCACCGTGCTCCGCGACCCCCGGACGAGCTCCGCCAGCCGCGCAATCCCCGCGGACGGGCCGATTTGTGAGCTCATAGGCGACAAATCGACCCGTCGGCCCCTACTTACCGGTCCATTTGGGGCTGCGCTTGCCGAGGAAGGCGCTGATCCCCTCCTTGGCGTCATCGCTCTGGAAGGCAGCGGCGAAGCCCTCCTTCTCAGCGGCGATGCCGTCGTCGAAGTCGCCCTTGTGGGAGACGGTCTTGATCAGGCCGACCGCGACCGGCGCCTGGCCGGCCAGCTTGCGGGCCCACATCAATGCGGTCTCGAACAGCTCGTGGTCGGGGACGACGCGGTTGACGAGGCCGAGTTCGAGCGCCTCCTCGGAGAGCACGGCGTCGCCGACCAGGTTCATCTCCAGCGCCTTGTTCGGGCCGACCAGCCGCGGCAGCCGCTGGGTGCCACCAAAGCCCGGGATGATCCCCAGCTTGATCTCCGGCTGGCCGAAGACGGCCGCCTCGGCGGCGATCCGGACGTCGCAGGCCATCGCCAGCTCGCAGCCGCCGCCGAAGGCGATCGAGTTGACCGCGGCGATCGTCGCCACCGGCGCCTCGCCGAGATCGCGCAGCAGCGCGTGGCCACTGTGGATCAGCTCCGCGCCACTGGCCTCGTCCATGGCCGTGAAGGCCTTGATGTCGGCGCCGGCCGAGAAGACGACCGGAACCGCGGAGGCGATCACCATCGCGTGCACGCCCTCGGCCGCCTTGACCCGCTCCCAAACCGTTCCGAGATCGCGGATCACGTCGGGCGAGACGGCGTTCATCGGCAGGTTCGCGAGCCAGGCCACGGCGACCTCGCCGCGGGTCTCCAGCTTCACCGTCTCCGCCTGCTCGCCCTCGTCGGGCTGCGGGTAGGGGTAGAAGCCCTGGCCGCTCGCGAGCCCAAGCCGGCCCTGGGCGACCAGCCGCCGCAGGGTCAGCGGCGGCGCGAAGCGCTCGCCGTGGCGCTCGTGCAGGCGCTCGATCGTCTCCAGCGCCTTGTCGAGGCCCTCGAC
>JBFXEM010000245.1:0-4276 GCA_050180135.1 Solirubrobacterales bacterium
GGCCTCGGCAACCTGGGCCGCCTGCAGATGGATCTTGCCGACCGCTGCGCACGCGCCGGCGAGCACCCTCTGACACTGCTGCTGCTCGACCTCAACGGCTTCAAGCGCTACAACGACACCTTCGGCCATCCCGCCGGCGACGCGATGCTGACCGCCCTGGGCCGGCAGCTGCGCGAGGCGGTCCGGGGCAGTGGCTTCGCCTATCGGGTCGGCGGCGACGAGTTCGCGGTCCTGATCGGCGGTGAGGAGATGGGACACGACGCGATCGTCAAGCGCGCCGCCGAGGCGCTGACCGCGCGGGTCAGGGCTTCGAGGTCGGCGCGGCCTGGGGCACGGTGGCGATCCCGCGCGAAGCGACGAGCGCGAGCGAGGCGATGCAGCTGGCCGACGTGCGCATGTACGCCCAGAAGGAGTCACGGCGGACCGCCACCGCGGAGAGGCTGATCGACGCCAGCGAGTCGGCGATCCGCCTACGGCGGGTCGGCGACGGCGAAGCTCTCTAGCAGCGCCAGCAGCACGGCCGTGACCTCGGCCCGGGCCACCGGGTCATCGTCGCGGGCGATCAGCATCGCGGCCTCGTCGAGGGCTCCGAGCAGGAGGTGGGCCAGCGGTTTCACGGGTAGAGCGCGGATCTCGCCGGCCTCGATCGCGGCGGCGAGGCTGGCCTCGATCAGTCCGAGCCCGTTGGCGGCGGCGATCTCGCGCCAGCGGTCCCAGCCCAATACCGCGGGGGCGTCGTGCAAGGCGATCCGCTGCAGCTCCGGCTCCGCGCATTCGTCGAGGAAGGCCTCGATCCCCGCCTTCATCGCCTCCAGCGGGCTGTGCAGATCGGAGCCGAGCACGACCCTGGCGACGCGCTCGGTCGACTCCGCCTCGAGTCTCTCGTAGACCGCCTCCAGCAGCTCTGCCTTGCCACCGAAGTGGTGGTAGAGGGCGCCGCGGGTGACGCCTGCGGCGCGCACGATCTCCTCGGTGCCGACGCCGTCGTAGCCGCGCTCGGTGAACAGCCGGCGCGCCGCGGCAATCAACGCAGCCCGGGTCGCCTCGGTCCGCTGCGCCTGGCTGCGCCGCTGTCTTCCCGCATCTTGCGGCTTCTCATTCGGGTCAGGAGATACATTCATACTGTCTGTATGTTACCTTCGATGTCATGAACGATACCGCGCAGGACCAGCGTAAGGAGATCCGGCTGCCGGCGGGCACGATCCGCTATCGCGAGGCCGGGTCGGGACCGCCGATCGTCTTCGTCCACGGCTTCCTCGTCGACGGCCGTCTCTGGGACGGCGTCGTCGACCGCCTCGCCGGCCGCTTCCGCTGCCTAGCCCCGGACTGGCCGCTCGGCGCGCAGCAGATTGCGATGAGCCCGAAGGCCGACCTCTCCCCTCCCGGGATCGCCGCGATTCTCGCCAGCTTCCTCGACGCACTCGAGCTCGAGGACGCGACGATCGTCGGCAACGATTCCGGCGGGGCGATGTCCCAGGTCCTCGTCACCCGCCACCCCGAACGGATCGGCCGTCTGGTCCTGACCAACTGCGACACCCACGAGAATTTCCCGCCCGGGGTCTTCAAGGCGATGCCGCCGCTGGCGAAGCTGCCCTTGGGGATGGACGTGATCGCGGCCCCGTTCCGGATCGGCGCCGTCGCCCGCCTCGCCTTCAAACCGTTCTCCAAGCGCGGCATCCCGCCCGAGCTGGTCGCCTCCTGGATAGCGCCGGCGAAGAGCGACCGGGCGGTCATGCGCGACGCCAAGAAGGTCACGGCCGGCATGCACAAGCGGTACACGCTGGAGGCCGCGGCGAAGCTGCGCGGCTCGCAACTGCCGATCCTGCTGGCCTGGGCGCCGGGCGATCGGCTGTTCCCGATCTCCTACGCGGAGCGCCTCGCCAGCGAAGCCGGGAACGCCAGAGTCGTGCCGATTCCCGACGCCAGCACCTTCGTTTCGCTCGACCAGCCACAGCGCTTGGCCGACGAGATTTCGCAGTTCGCGGGAACGCCGTAAACGACATATTTGCCCAAAATCCCGGCTTTTTCGCAAAGTGCAGATATTTCGTCCGACTGGGGAGGGAATCTTTCGTGACCCCCCAACCAGGACGGAGAGCTATGTCCAAGCAAATCTTCGACCAGGATCGGCCGAAGAGCACCATGGCGCAACAACTCGACGAAGCATTCGCGGGTTGCGACGTCTGGACGCTCGCGCCGCCGACTCAGCGTCGGAGCAGCCTCGATCTCAGCCCCCGCTCCCCGAGGTCCTCGAGGATCATCGGCAGCGCCGCCGCGGTGCGGACCCAGGAGTCGCGCGCGCTGTAGTAATCGGCATCGTGCAGCAGCAGCACGTCCCCGGCCCGGGCGCCGGCGCTTGCGCGAGCGGCGATCGAGCGCGGAGTGGCCCGCCGGTCCCAGTCGCGACCCCAGAGCGACCAGAGGACCGGTCGCCAGCCGCGGCTGCGAACGGCCCGCAGCCCGACGGCGCTGAAGATCCCGTAGGGCGGCCGGTAGTCGAGCACCTCCTGACCGCTCGCTTCCTCGATCGCCGCCTTCGCCCGCTCGCAGTCGGCGAGCAGGGAGCGGGCGCCAAGCCGTAGCTGGTTGCGGTGGCGGAAGCAGTGCAGCTCGACCCGGTGGCCGGCGGCGACGATCTCCGCCGCCAGCGACGGTCGCTGGACCACCTGCTCGCCGGCGAGGAAGAAGGTGGCGAGGGCGTCCGCCTCGCGCAGGATCTCCAGGACCGCGGGCGTGCCCTGTGGGTGGGGCCCGTCGTCGAAGGTGATCGCGACCCCCTCCTCCCCCTCCTCTCGCAGCACAACGCCGAGCGCGCGGCCGAGCGGCGGGACGACGGGCGCCAGGGCCGGGCCGGCGTAGGCGACCGTGGCGGCGCCCAGCCCAAGCCCCGCCGCGACGGCGGAGATCAAGGAGCGGCGGTCGCCGCGGCTTCTTCGGACTTGGCGCCGGAAGCCTGTGCTTCGGCCCCGGTCCGCTGGGCCGCCGCGGCCCCAGCCGCGTTCGGGTCATTGTCCTGGCCGAAGTGGACCCGGCTGGTGACCGGCTTGGCGACGCTCCAGGGGCTCTCCCGCTTGGCGACCGCGATCACCAGCAGGAGCGCGATCGCGACACACGCCACCGCCGCGGCAACGCGCTCGGAGCGCAGGCGCCATACCGGCTGCGGTCGGACCCGCGGGCGCACGCCGAGCGCCCGCGAGGCGATCGAGGGCAGCGAGGCAAAGGAGGAGTCGGGCGAGAGGCGCTCGCGGGTGACGTGGCGCAGCATCGACTCCAGCTCGTGCTCGGAGCGGGCGACTTCGGCCAGGCCGAAGCGGTCGTAGGCGTTGTTGTTGGCGCGCAGGTGACCGGCGTTGAACCCGTAGGAGACGACCGGACAGCCGCGGATGTGCGCCTCGAGCACGGTCAGGCCCGCGGTCGCGTGGATCATCGCGTCGGAGGCCGCCATCCAGTCGCTCATCTGCTCGGTAAAACCGAGGATGCGGACTCGCTCGTTGCCGTCGAAGCGCTGCTCGAGCCGTTCGCGCGCGCCCTCGTTGCGGCCGGTGATGCAGACCACGTAGGTGTCGTCGCCCTTCAGCGCCGACTCGATCGCGCCCTCGAGATCGCCGATTCCCCAGCCGCCGCCGGAGACCAGGACGATGCGGTCGTGGGCGGGCAGGCCGAGTGCCTCGCGGGCGTCGCGGCGGGTGCGCGGCATCAGGAAATCGCTGGAGATCGGCGGACGCATCCACTCGACGCTGCCGGGGCCGGCGAGCTTTTCGACTTCCTCGATCGACTCCGGATGGGTGACGTAGTGCATGTCGACGCCGGGATGGACCCAGTAGCGCAGCCCGGCGAGGTCGGTGATCGCCGACTGCACCGGCACCTCGAGGCGGCGGTTCTCGCGCAGCATCCCGAGCACCGCGGTGACGCCGGGGTAAGTCGAGATGACCACGTCAGGTTCGTGCTTGGCGATCAGCCGCACGAGGCCGCGGGCGCCGAGCAGGTACATCAGGTGGTGGGCCAGCCAGCGGGTCGGCGCGAACTTCGTGATCAGCCAGTACTGGACGTCGAACAGCCAGTTCGCCCAGCGGAAAGTGAAACGGGAGCCGCCGCGGACGACCGCGGAGAGCAGCTTCCCCATCGCCTCGAGGCCGTTGTCGATCTCGACTTTGGCGGCGGGGATCTCGGCTTCGATGTCGGCCTTGATGATCCGCGCCGGCAGATCGTGGCCCTCGCCAATGTCGGCGGTCAGGACCAGCACTTTCGGGTCGCTCTCTTCGGAGCGGGCGGCCCCGGC
>JBFXEM010000246.1:0-4268 GCA_050180135.1 Solirubrobacterales bacterium
GGCGGGTCGGGGTCGCCCTCGTCGACGACCATGCCGTCGATCAGGCCGGCGTAGAGCGTGGCGGCACCGGCGGCGGTGGTGGGGCGGCCGATCGCTTCCATGAAGCGGTTGGTCGGGCCCTTGACGACGGCGCCGGCGACGTAGGGGCTGACCGCGACGACCGGGGCGGGGGAGGCCGCGATCGCCTCGCGGATGCCCGGCACGGCGAGGATCGGACCGATGCTGATCACCGGGTTGGAGGGGCCGATCACGATCGCGTCGGCCTTGCGCAGCGCGTCGAGCACCTCGCGGGTCGGCTCGGCCTCGGCGATCCCCTCCAGCTCGACCCCGAGCACCGCCGGCTTGCCCTGGTCGAGGATCATGTACTCCTGCAGGTCGCGGCGGCCACCCTCGGTGAGGACCTTGGTCCGCACCGGCGCGTCGCTCATCGGCAGCACCTGTGCCTCGACCCCGAGCCCGCGCGCGATCTGGGCCTGGGCGTGGGTGAGGCTGCCGCCCTCGGCGAGGAACTGGCGCCGGTAAAGGCAGGCGGCGAGGTCGCGGTCGGAGAGCCCGAACCAGCTCGGGGCGCCGAGCCGCTGCAGGCGCTCGAAGACCGTGAAGGTGTCCTCTTTGATGCCCCAGCCGCGCTCCTCGTCGATTTCGCCGCTGAGCCAGTAGGTGACGAGGTCGGGGTCGGGGGAGACGTGGACGCCGAGCGCCTCGACGTCGTCGCCGGTGTTGGCGATCACCGCCAGTTCGGCGCCGATCTCCTCCTGCATCCCGGCGCCGAGCTTGGCGCCGCCGGTGCCGCCGGCCAGCAGGGCGACCCGCACGGGCCTAGGCCCAGTGGTCGTCGTCCGGCAGGCCGGTGAGGCGGATGCCGGCGTGGACCTTGTAGCGGCTGTTGACCGAGATCAGCATCGGGGTCAGCTGCTCGACGATGCGGGCCATCTCCAGCGGGCCGGCGTTGACGGCGCGCAGTCCGGGGATCAGCTCGATCAGTCGCGCCACCCGCGCCTTGTCGGCCTTCTTGTCGGCGCAGACGAGCACGTCCTCGCCGAGCTCGGCCTCGAGGTCGGCCAGGGTCGGGGCGCCGACCGTGTGCAGGGCGGAGACGACGACGACGCCCTCGGGCACCATCTCCTGCGCCTGCTGGGCGGCGGAGCCCTGCCAGACGCCGATCGAGCGGGTCGCTTTGCCGCTGATCGCGGCGGCCAGCGGAACGGTGCAGTCGACCAGGATCTGGCCGGGCGCCAGCGCCTCGCGCAGGTTGTTGAGGTTCTCCGACTGGGCGCGGAAGGGGACGGTGAGGAAGACGATCTCGCCCTTGCCGGCGGCCTCGCCGTTCTCCAGGCCGGTTACGTCGGCGCCGGGGACGGCGGCGCGGATCTTCTCGGCGGCTTCGCCGGCGCGCGCGGCCGAGCGCGAGCCGAGCACGACCGGGACCCCGGCCTTCGCCCAGCGGGTGGCCAGACCGGCGCCGAGGGCGCCGGTGCCGCCGATGATCGGGATCGGTTCGGTACTCACGGCCGCGCAGTCTATGGGGCGGCGGGCGCCGGGGCTCTGGCGCTCGCTCTATCCTCCCCGCGGGCGCCGGAGTGGCGGAATTGGCATACGCGATCGACTCAAAATCGATTGCCCTTGCGGGCTTGTGGGTTCGAGTCCCACCTCCGGCATAGCGCTTCCGAGTTTGATGCCCCCGCAGGGCACACAAAGTCGGGAGCGCGAGCTCAGGCGGGCTGCGGGGAGCCGCCGCCGGGAGTGGCGCCGGCGCCGTAGTTCTCGCCGGAGCCGATCGGGCGCTCCTCCTCCACATGCCACTCCTGGCTGAAGCCGTAGAAGGCGGCGACGATGAGGACGATCTGCAGCAGTCCGAGGATCACCACCAGCAGGCCGAGCAGCGAGGAGGGCAGCAGCGCTTCGTCGAAGCCGGCCTTGTCGCGTTCGAACCAGCTGCTGGCCCCGACCGCGCAGAAGATCGCGAGGATCATCGACAGTGCCGCGGTCAGCGGCAGGATGCCGCGGCTCCAGCGGGCGACGAGGAAGGCGAAGAAGGCGTAGAGGATCGCGTAGATCGCGCAGACCAGGCCCATGCCGCCGCCGCCCTTCAAGAGCGACCAGCCGCCGATCGTGATCAGCCCCGCCAACGCCGCCGTCGCGATCAGCAACAGCACGATCACGAACTTGGTCGTGACCGAGCCGGCCTTCTGCCGATTCGGCCGCCAAAGTTCATAACCCGGCCTCACCTCTCCCACTGCCATGCGCCGATCATAGAATCCCTCAGCGACGCTGCGGCGTTGGCCGCACGTTAAGGCCCGAGAGGGCCATGCCACGCGGGCGTGGCGGAATTGGAATACGCGCCAGGTTTAGGTCCTGGTGGGCTTCGGCCCGTGGGGGTTCGAGTCCCTCCGCCCGCACTGACATCGCCAGCCCCGTCCGCTCGTTACGATCCGCCCTCTGGGGCAGTGGCCCAACTGGCTAAGGCACCGGTCTCCAAAACCGGCGATTCCAGGTTCGAGTCCTGGCTGCCCCGTTCGGACTCTTTGGCTCTATGGGCCGTAATCCCGCTCCTGGTGAGGGATTGCGGTGAGGCGGAGCCTCCTGATCTCGGAGGTCAGCAGAGGTCAGCGAAAGTCAGAAAAAGGCTGTTCTCAACCCCTTTCATTCCCCTGGACATTCCCCTGGGGCAATGGCCGAGGACCGCTTTCGAGGACGCCCCGACCTGTTCCGGCAGCAGGCATCATCTGTAGCCGGGCCGTCGGTGCCGGGTCCTATCTTGGGAGGCATGAGCAGTGGCACCGATCGCACTCCAACCCGCTTCGCCGTCGACTTCGGCATCAAGACGGCCGAGATCGAGCTAGCGAGCGGGCTCATCTTGGCGACCCCGCTGTCGGAGAGCGCCGCCGCGCACTCAGGCGACGTGGCCCGGACCGACTACGACTTGGCTGCGGGTGAGCAAACCGTCACCTTCCCCTGGGGAGCGACAGCCACCTTTGAGATCGGTCCTGTTGAGGCCCCCCGCGCGCCCGTCGTCTATCTCGATCAGAACCATTGGGTTGAACTCGCGCGCCAGCAGTGGTCGCCAGAGAAGGTCCCGGCGCCCCACCGGGACGGCTACGCGCGCCTCTAAGCCCTGGCCCGCGAACGGGCGATCCTCCTTCCCCTCTCGGCCGCACACTGTTTCGAGACCGCCCGCAAGGACGGCCGGCAGCGGCGGCAGCTCGGCACGACGATGCTTCAGCTCTCGCGCGGCTGGCAGATGCGGGCTCCGTTGAAGGTCCGCCGGGAAGAGTTGCTTTGCAACGTTTCCCGGCTGCATCCGAGCTCGGAGGCGATCGACCAGCGCCCAGCCTTCACCCTCGACCCCGATGCCCTATTCGCCAGCACCGACTACGAAGCCAAGGAATCATTCGAAGCGGATCTCCACGCTCGTTTGACCTGGGCGCCGGCGCTCGCCGACGCCGTGATCGAAGACCAGCGCGAGGACGATGCGGACGCCCGATCGAAGGCCGAACATTGGGCGGCCGTCCATTCGGGCGTCGCAGTCCGAATGGCCGAGGTGAATGCTGCGGCCGAGGAGAAGTGGGCAACCGCACGCATGGCCCTGCTCACCGACCTCACCGATGAGCTGGCCGCAGTTGCGTCGACGGTCGGCTTCGAGCAGGGCGAATGGGAGGCGTGGCTGGCGGACTCCGAGGTCAACTTTGCCTCCATGCCTTCGATCGCGAGGGTCCAGCAGGTCACCCATCGGCGCCTCTGCAATCCCCAGCATCGCTGGCGGGTCAACGACCTCAGCGACATGCACTTCCTCGCCTGTGCGGCCGGTTACGCCGATTTCCTGCTGGCCGAGAAGGCGACCTCGAATGACCTGCGCCGCGCCGAGGGTCGGGTGCCTCCCGGGGCACGGATCTGTCGATCTCCAGGCGAGCTTGTCGCGCTGCTCGAGGATCAAATCGGCAGCGGCGGTCGCGTATCGGCGGCTCGCGGATGAGGGACGCGCTCTTTCGGCTCCTGGACTCAAGGTCGCTTTCGCGCGCGGGTGCTATCGCCACTCTGGTCAGCCTGGTCACCGTCGGCGCTGCCATCGTCGCGCTGATCTACGCCCAGGGTGTAGATCTGATCCGTGCGGGACAGTGGGTTACGGTTGTCGCCTTCGGCATCTGGCTCGTGCTGACCGCCCTGCTGATTGTCGTCTGGGCCGCCCGACGCCAGCCCTGCATCGTCGTGGCCCCCGCTGCTCGCATCGCCATCGCCAAAGGTCTCCCGGGATCCTCGGGGATGCTTCT
>JBFXEM010000247.1:0-4265 GCA_050180135.1 Solirubrobacterales bacterium
ACCCCGTGGCGTTTGATCGCGTTGGCGGCGTCGACCGTGATCTGGTCTTCGGTCGCGTCGCGGGCCTCGATCCCGAGGTCGTAGTACTCGAGCTCGACGTCGAGGTAGGGAAGGATCAGCTGCTCTTTGATGAACGACCAGATGATGCGAGTCATCTCGTCGCCGTCGAGCTCGACCACCGGGTTCTTGACCTGGATCTTCGCCACCGGCGGGCGATGCTACCTACCTCGGCGTCTCGATCGCAGCCTCGCGGCGAAAGCCCTGGAGGTGTCACAATCCGTACCGAATGGCAACTAGGGAGCGTCAGTCCGTCGGCAACCACGAGGTCGCCAACCAGCCACCGCCGCTGGCCGACTACAACCTCTTCGAGACGGACACGGTCCTGCGCGAGGCCGTGCGCCGCGAGGGCGCCGAGTGGGCCGAGCCGCGGATCGCCGCCGTCGGCGCCTACGCCGGCAGCGCCCACGCCCAGGAGCTGGGCCGGCTCGCGAACGAGAACGGGCCGCGGCTGAAGACCCACGACCGCTACGGGAACCGCGTCGACGAAACCGAGTTCCACCCGGCCTGGCACGAGCTGCTGGGCGCCGCGGTCGAGCACGAACTGCACAGCTCGCCCTGGAAGGATCCGCGGCCCGGCGCCCACGTCGCCCGCGGTGCCGCCTTCATGTGTATGTCTCAGGCCGAGGCCGGGATCGGCTGCCCGATCTCGATGACCTACTCGGTGATCCCCGCCCTGCGCACGCAGCCCGAGCTGGCGTCCGAGTGGGAGCCGCGCTTCCTCTCCCCCCGCTACGACCCCGTCAACGCGCCGGCGCCGACCAAGTCCGGCGCCCTGGCCGGGATGGGGATGACCGAGAAGCAGGGCGGCACCGACGTCCGCGCCAACACCACGGTGGCGCGGGCGGTCAACGGCGGCGGCCCCGGCGCCGAGTACGAGCTGACCGGCCACAAGTGGTTCATGTCGGCGCCGATGTGCGACGCGTTCCTCGTGCTCGCCCAGGCGGACGGCGGGCTCTCCTGCTTCCTCTTCCCGCGCTGGACCCCCGACGGCGCCCGCAACCGCTTTCGCCTGCAGCGCCTCAAGGACAAGCTCGGCAACCGCTCCAATGCTTCCTCGGAGATCGAGTTCGACGCCGCCTCGGCCTGGCTGGTCGGCGAAGAGGGCGCCGGCGTGCGGACGATCATCGAGATGGTCAACCACACCCGCCTCGACTGCGTGCTCGGCGGCGCCACCGGGATGCGGGCCGGGGTCGCGCAGGCGATCCACCACGCCTCCCACCGCTCGGTCTTCGGCGCCGTGCTCAGCGAGCAGCCGTTGATGGCGAACGTCCTCGCCGACCTCGCGATCGAGTCCGAAGCGGCGACGATCTCCGCCCTGCGCCTGGCCCGCGCCTACGACGAAGCGCTGGCCGGCGACGAGGACGCGGCCAACCTCAAGCGGGTCGCCAACGCCGTCCTCAAGTACTGGATCTGCAAGCGGGCACCGACGCACGCGGCCGAGTCCCTGGAGTGCCTCGGCGGCAACGGCTACGTCGAGGAGTCGGGAATGCCGCGCCTTTTCCGCGAGAGCCCGCTGAACTCGATCTGGGAGGGATCCGGCAACGTCCAGTGCCTCGACGTCCTGCGGGCGATGATCAAGAGCCCAGCCTCGCTGGAGGCGTTCTTCGCCGAGGTCGGCGAGGGTGGAGCCGCCGAGCCGCGCTTGGCCGCCTTCGCCGCCGCCCTGCGCGAGGAGGTCCCGGGCGACGTCGCCACGATCGAGACCCGTGCCCGCCGCCTGGTCGAGCGCATGGCGCTGGCCCTGCAGGGCTCGCTGCTGGTCCGCTACGGCGACGAGGCGGTCGCCGACGCCTTCTGCGCCTCGCGCCTGGCCGGCGACTGGGGCCAGGCCTTCGGCACGCTGCCCGCCGGCGTCGACTTCACCCGCATCGTCGATCGCCACCGCGCCGCCGTTTAGCGGCTAAGGTTGGCTGAGCAGCCAATCGAGGTCGATCGAGGGAGATTCACGGTGGAGAGCGGAACGGCGGCGCAGAGCACGGAGACTGCAGCGACCAACGGCAGCGCCGCGTCCGCGGCCGCCGACGCGTTCGAGGTCGAGAACCCGGCGACCGGCGAGGTCATCGCCAGCGTCCCGATCGACTCCCCCGAGGACGTCGCCGCGACCGTGGCCCGGGTCCGCGCCAACCAGGCCGACTGGGAGGCGATGGGGATCGAGGGGCGCTATCACTGGCTCGGCAAGCTGCGCGACTGGCTGCTCGACAACCAGGATCGCGTGCTCGACACGATGCAGCGGGAAACCGGCAAGGTCCGCGCCGACGCCTCCAACGAGCCGGCCTACCTGGCCGACCTGATCAACTTCTACGGGACCAAGGCGAGCAAGTTCATCGGCGAGGAAAGCATCCGCCCCCACTCCGCGCTGCTGGCCACCAAGAAGCTGCGGGTGCAGTACCGCCCGCACCCCGTCGTCGGCATCATCAGTCCCTGGAACTTCCCGCTGATCCTCGCCCTCGGAGACGCGATCCCGGCGCTGCAGGCCGGCGCTGCCGTCGTCATCAAGCCATCTGAGTTCACGCCGCTGGGCCTGGCCGAGGTGGTCGACGCCTGGAAGCACGAGATCGGCGGCCCCGACGTGCTCGACGTCGTCCAGGGCATCGGCGAGACCGGCGGCGCCCTCGTCGACGCGGTCGACTTCATCCAGTTCACCGGCTCCGATCGCACCGGCCGCAAGGTGATGGCACGCGCCGCCGAGACGCTGACCCCGGTCAGCCTCGAGCTCGGCGGCAAGGACCCGATGATCGTCCTCTCCGACGCCGACGTCGACCGCGCCGCAAACGCCGCGGCCTGGGGCGGGATGATGAACGCCGGCCAGATCTGCATGTCGGTCGAGCGGATCTACGTCGAGGAACCCGTCTACGACGAGTTCGTCGCCAAGCTGACCGCCGAGGTCGCCCGCCTGCGCCAGGGCTCCGACGACGCCCGCGACCCGAAGGACGTCGGCGCGATGACCTCGCCCAACCAGACCGCGATCGTCGCGGACCACGTCGACGACGCGCTCGCCGCCGGCGCCCGGGCGCTGACCGGCGGCAAACGGGTCGAGGGTCCCGGCGACTACTTCGAGCCGACCGTGCTGGTCGACGTCGACCACTCGATGAAGGTGATGCGCGACGAGACCTTCGGCCCCGTGGTCGGGGTGATGAAGGTTCGCGACACCGAGGAGGCACTGCGGCTCGCCAACGACAGCCGCTACGGCCTCTCCGGTTCGGTCTTCGGCGAGAAGCAGCGAGCCGAGCAGGTCGCCCGCCGGGTCGAGTGCGGCGCTGTCAACGTCAACGACGTGCTCGTCAACTACCTGGCGTCCGACGTGCCGATGGGCGGCTGGAAGGAGTCGGGCATCGGCTACCGCCACGGCGAACCGGGGATCAAGAAGTACTGCCGGACCGAGTCGGTGGTGATCACCCGCTTCGGCGCCAAGCGCGAGCCAACCTGGTACCCCTACACCCGCGCCCGGCGCGGGTTGGTCGGCCGCATCGCCCAGGCCTTCAACGCGCGCGACCTAAAGCGCCGCCTCGGACTGCGCGGCTAGCTCTCGCGCGCCGAGACAGCGCGCGACGCTGGACCACCCGGCTACTCACTTCTGGGGTTCTTTCATGCGCTTTTCATGCGTAACGCACGCATTTGCGCGGGTAAGTTACCCAGGAATAAACAAGTTCCTTGATAAATGGAGGAGATCCTCTTAGGGTGCCTCCAAGGGGATCACAAGGGGATTCCACGCCACCCTTCGGGAGAGGGAGCGAGATGCGATACGACGCTGCAACGCTTGAGCGGACGGCGAAGACATTCCGCTCGGACATGTGGGGAACGGCCTGCGAAGACGCCGTGACCGAGTGTGGGATCGCCGAAGCCTGCTTCGGGCCCGTCCAGGCCACCGTCTTCGAGGCGCTGCCGGACGACCGCAACCTCAACCTCATCCTCGGCGCGGCAGAGCCGGGCGCGGTCAGCGAGGGCCACCTCGCCCAGGCGATCGCCTGGGCGGACGGGTTCGACGTCGGCTACCGGGTCGCGGTCGCCCGCGACCTCCCCGGCACCGCGGTCGCCGAGGATTACCTCAACCGTCGCGGATTCGAGCAGGGGCGCGGGATCTGGAAGTACGTTCGCGACACCTCCTGGCCAAGCCTCAGCGGGAACCCGGCGATCACGGTCTGGGAGATCGCCGAGGAAGCCGCCGGCGAAACGATGGCCGTCGACGCCGCCCCGGCGGCTGGCCT
>JBFXEM010000248.1:0-4249 GCA_050180135.1 Solirubrobacterales bacterium
ATTCGACTGTTAATCGAAGGGTTGTGGGTTCGAGTCCCACCCCCGGAGCTATTGGCGAGTTTGTTCCGAGGGGTGGACCAAAGGTGCCACTCGGATCGACGGCTAGGGCGTCGACCGCGAGAAGGCGAGCTCCTCGACCAGTTCGGCGCCGCGCACCGAGCCGTCGTGCTCGCGGCCCCAGGCGGCGATCTCCCGCGCCCGCGCCGTGAACGAGGGCTCGGCGAGGATTCGCCGCGCCGCCCAGCGCAGCGGCGCCGGCCGGCACAGCCGCCAGGGCAGCGAGAGCCCGGCGCCGGACCAGTCGAGCCGCATCGCGGTCTCGCTCATGTCGCCGGTGATCGGCGAGATCAGGACCGGGGTGCCGGCGCCGAGGGCGCGGGCGACGGTGCCGTGGCCACCGTGGGAGACAACCAGCGAGGCGGCCGGCATCAGTTGGCTGTAGCTGAGCCAGTCGACCAGGGTTGCGTTGGCCGGAACGTCGATCGGGCTCTGCGGCGCGACTTTGTTGGTCGTCGCCACGACCCGCACCGGCTCGCCGGCCAGTGCCTTCAGGGCGGTTCGCACCAGATGGTTGCCGGAGTCGTGGGCGGTGCTGGGGGCGATCAGGACCAGGGGGTCCGCGCCGGGAGGCAGCTCGATCTCCGGGTGGGGGAGCTCGAAGACCATCGGCCCCGTCACCTTCACCGAGGCGGGCCACCGGCGCGGGTACTCGAGCTGGGGGTAGGTGGCGACCAGCGCCAGGTCGGGGCTGATGCCACCGTGGAAGCGCTCGAGCGGGGGCAGGTCGAGGCGCTGGCGCTGCTGGTTGAGGTCGCGGCGGCCGTGTTCGAGGCCGACGTCGAGCGCCCGCTGGCCGGTCCTCCAGAGAGCTCGGCCCACCGGCGTCCGCGGTGCCCGCAACCCGATCGCGAAGAACGGCAGGCCGGGCTCGACGACCGGGTAGATGTGGGGAATCAGGGTCGCCAGTGGCACTCCGGCACGCTCCGCCGCAAGCGCCGGCGCCAGGGTGAGGATGTCGCTGACGGCGACGTGTGGGCGCATCTCCTCCAGCAGCGGGAGCAGCGCCCGGGCGGCCTCGGCGGCGTGCTGGCCGTCGGCGGAGTCGGGCTCGGGCGGAGGAAACATCCGGTATTCCTCGGCGGCGGCGAAGCCGAGCCCGGCGCCCTCGACCGCGGCTCGGCGCTCCTCCCAGGTCTCGACCACGACCACGTGCCCGCGCCCCGCCAGCGCCCGCCCCAGCGCGATCGCGGGGAAGGCGTGGCCAGCGTCGCCGAAGGCGGCGATCAGGACCCGCAGGGGCGCGCTCGTACCGCCCGCCTTCACGGCGAGCTCAGCCAGTGCTGACGATCTCCTCACCCGGGCGGGTGAAGACGATCTCCGGGACGTGGCAGCTGCGCGAGGTGCGCAGCAGGAAGCGGACCGCCTCGCCGAGGTCGGAGGGCTGGATCAGCTCCTCACCGATTTGGTCCTTTACGAAGTCGGCCATCGCGGTATCGACGAAGCCTGGGGCCAGGGCGGTGCACTGGATGCCGTCGCGGGCGACCTCGCGCTGGGTCGATTCGGTAAAGCTGATCACCGCCGCCTTGGTCGCGCCGTAGACCGAGAGCCAGGCGGGGCCGCTTTTGCCGGCCAGCGAGGCGGTGTTGATGATCAGCGCCTTGCCGTGCTCCGCACCGGCCTCGCGCAGCATCGGCAGCCCCTCGCGGGTGCCGATGATCAGCGCCCGCAGGTTGACGTCGAGCTGCATGTCGAGGAACTTGGTCTGGATCTCCGCCATCGCCGCACCAACCCCCATGCCGGCGTTGTTGACGAGGGCGTCGAGGCGCCCGAAGCGCTCGCGGTGGGCCGCGAAGAGGGCGAGGATGTCGGCCTCCTCGGCCATGTTGGCGGGGACGGTGACGACGTTGAAGCCGTCGTCGCGCAGGCCCTGGACGGACTCCTCCAGCTTCTCCGCGCGCCGCGCCGAGAGGGTCAGCCCGTAGCCCTCCTCACCCAGGGTTCGGGCGATCGCGAGGCCGATGTCACCGGAAGCTCCCGTGATCAATGCCGCTCTCTCCGTCATTCGCACTCCTCCCGTTTCGACGACGTCGCCACCCTACCGGGCCTTCCGCGGGTCCCGCCGCCGGGACGGGGCGGGCGTTGTCGCTGCCAATAACATGGCGCCGATGCGCGCTCGTCTGGCCCTCGCCACCGTTGCCCTGCTCGTGGCCGGCGTCCTGGCCGCCGGCTGCGGCGGCGGCGCGGAGACGACCGGAACCGGCGGCGCCTCCGGTCCCAGTGCCGAGAGCCGCCCAGCGCCGCCGCGGAGCGAGTTCCCGGCCCCCGACGGCCGCAGCCTCGGCGAGGTGCTGAAGCTCGGCGACAAGCCCGCCGAGCTGAAGGTGGAGCCGGCCGGGACGGTCTTCTACGCGGGGGAGAACCGCTACCCGTTCGGCGTCTACGCGCGTGATCGCACTCCCGTCGACGACGCCGAAGTCGCCATCTACTTCGCCCGCGTACCGCCGGCGAAAGAGGGCAAGGCGCTCGACCAGGAGGCGCTCGGCCCATTTCCGGCGCGGATCGAAACCCTCGCGACCGACCCGGAGTTCGCCGCCACCAAGAGCTTCGACGGGCCCAATGCGACGGGCGTCGTCTACTCGACCCAGATCGACTTCCCGCGCGACGGCAGATGGTTGATGGCGGCCCTGGTCAAGGAAGACGACGAACTCGGTGGGGCCGTGCTGGGGGCGGTCGAGGTCGGCGAATTCAGCTCGATCCCGAGGGCGGGGGAGAAGGCGCCTGTCATCCACACCCCGACCGCCGCCGACGTCGGCGGCGACCTCTCGAAGCTCTCCACGCGTGTTCCGCCGGACACCCAGAACAAGGTGGATTACGCGGACGCACTCGGAAAAGAACCGATCGTGCTCTTGTTTGCGACCCCCCAGTTCTGCCAGAGTCGGGTCTGCGGGCCGGTGGTCGACGTGACTGAGCAGGCCAAACAGGAATACGGAGACCAGGCCGCCTTCATCCACATGGAGATTTTCAACAACAACGACCCAGGCGACCTCGTGCGGCCGCAAGTGAGAGCCTTTCGCCTTCCCAGCGAGCCGTGGTTGTTCACGATCGACCGTCGTGGCGTCATCAGCGACGCGGTCGAGGGCGCCTTCGGACTCGAACTTCTCGACGAAGCGATAGAAAAAGCAATCAGATGAGCGACAAAGCAGCCCCCGACACCGAGCTACTGGAGTCTTTCGCCGAGGAGGCACGTCGCCGCTGCGACGTGATCGCCGCCGGCCTTGCCACCGCGACCACCGATTTCGAGACGATGCGGGCCGAAGCCCACGCCCTGCGCGGGACCGCCGGCGTCGTCGGCTTGCGCCGCCTGGCCGAGCTCGCCGGGCTGATGGAGTCCGACCTCGCCGAAGCGAAGAAGACCGGGGTCATCCGCGGCGGTCGCGACCACCAGATCGCCGACGCCGCCAAGGCTCTCGCCGAGGGCGCCGCCGCCGCCGCCAAGGGCGAAGAAGAGCCGCCCGACGTCGGGCGCTCGCTGGCGCAGCTGTTCAGCGCCTAGCTCTAGGAGGGATTAGCGCTTCGGACGCGGCAACAGGGTCGGCTGTGAGCTGAACCCGGGGCACTCGGTCGGCCCGTATGGGGTCATCCTGATCCGTTCCTGGAAGGTCGCGTAGTAGCGGCCGGGCTGGGCGATGACCCGCTCGACTTTCCAGATCAGGCGACCGCTGGCCGGCAGCGCTTCGGCCTTGCCGCCGTACTCGCCGACCAGGCCTTTGTCGCCGTTCGGCGTGATCCGGAAGATGTTCACCTTGCGCGGGCTTTCGTCGCTGTGGCGGTCTCCGTACAGGCAGGCGGCTTCGCCCGCGCCGCCGCCGCGCGGCGGCATCGTTGCGGTGCCGTAGAAGAACCGCTTCTTGCGGTTGTAGCCGATCGTCGCGTAGCCCTTGTAGGGGCCGGGCAGCCCCTCGCAGGCGACGCCGTCACGGTCGGGGTCGAGCTTGCCGACCGGGTGCCGCGGCGTGCCGCCGAGCGCGAAGAGCTCGTCCTGGGCGTCGGCCTGGGAGCCGAAGGAGCCGCACCCGCGAACGCCGGCGTCGCCACTGCTTGCGAGCGCCAGCAGACAGCCGGCGGCGGCCAGCAACGCCAGCGCCAGAGTCCCCGTCTTGATTCCAATCCGCTCGAACATTCGTCCGGGAGGCTAGCTACCCAGCACGACCGGTTCGCACCGGCGACCAGATGGGGCGGGCTGGACTCG
>JBFXEM010000249.1:0-4246 GCA_050180135.1 Solirubrobacterales bacterium
CCGCCTCCCGGCGCGCGATCCGCGCCTACGACCCCAAGCTCGAGCGCGCGGGCCTCAACGTGATCCTCACCCGCGAGCGGGCGGCTCCGGGCGGGTCCCCGGCGAGCTCGCTCCCGCCGATGCCCGCCGCCGCCCCCGCGCCGGAGTTCGGGCGCGGGGTCGCCGGCGCTTACCGCGACGATCGCGCCGTCCTCTTCGACCTCTACACCGAGCCCCACGACGTCGGCTGGGGCTGCTGGCAGAACGGGTGCCAAATCGCGGGCGAAGGCGTCGGCTCCTACCGGGCTGCGGGCATGGCCGAGCTGCTCGCCGCCGTGCGCTCGACCGGGGCTCGGCAGCCGGTCCTGCTCGGCGGCGTCGACTGGTCGCGGGACCTGCGCGGCTGGCTCGCCCACCTGCCGGCCGACCCGGCCGCCGCGGTCGTGGCCTCCAACCACACCTACGACTTCGCGAGCTGCTTCGGCGCCTGCCGCGCGGCGCTGGCCGAGATCTCCGCCCGCTACCCGGTCGTCAGCGGCGAGATCGGCGAGGGCGACTGCGCGCACGGCTACATCGACCCCTACATGCGCTGGGCCGATCGTCACGGCATCTCCTACCTGGCCTGGGCCTGGAACGCGCACGGCGGCTGGACCTGCCGCGGTGGCCCGACCCTGATCGAGGACTACGACGGCACCCCGACCGGGTTCGGGATCGGCTTCCGCGAACACCTACGGGCGCTGGCGAGGCGCTGAGGCGAGGCACGCGGCGCCAAAAACCTTCGGTGCGACCACGTTGCGGCCCAGCTTGGAGCGGCGAAAGATGCGGGAGCCCGACCCCGACCGTCTACACCCTTCCGGGAGGAACCGATGCCTCGAATTCGCAGGACCCTCAGTTACGCAAACGTGATGGCCACGATCGCCGTCTTCCTCGCGCTCGGGGGTGTCAGCTATGCCGCGTTCCAGCTGCCGAAGAACAGCGTCGGCCCCAAGCAGATCAAGCGGGAAGCGGTCAACGGGGCGAAAGTGAAGATCGGGACGATCCCGGCGACCGCGCTGCGCGGCGGCGTCTACACCCAGGGAGAAGCCGACGCCCGCTACCTGCGCGGGACGATCGTGATCAACAAAACGATCAGCGGCCCGATCGCCCCGAACACCTTCGTCACCGGCAAAGTCGAGTGCCCGACCGGATTCCAGGCGATCGGCGGTGGCGTCAACCCGAGGAACGTCCTCCAGGCCAAGGTCAGCGTCTCGGCGCCGCTGATCGGCGGCGAAGAGCCCCAGCTCAAACCCGACGGCCAGTACGGACCCTCCACCGGCTGGTTCGGTGCGATCTCGACCCAGGGCGCTGCCGCGGCGACCTCCGGCGCCGTGCTGCAGGTGATCTGCGCGCCGATCGGCTAGGCCGCTGCCGCAAGCTCGTCCGCCGCCGGCTACGCCAGCGGCGGACGAGCACGCAGCTCGAGCGCGGTGGCGATCCTCAGTGCCACCGCCAGCAGCACGATCGCGAGCGCCGAGCCGACCGCCCAGGCGGCGACCATCCCGCCGCTCGGAGAGGCCAGTTCGAAGAAGTCGCGGCCGGCCGGGATCGCGGCGACGAGGAGGAAGCCGAGGGCCATCAGCGCGCAGAGCCCGGCGACGAGGAGGCGGCGGCGCCTGCTGGGCTCGGCCTCGAGAGCGATCACGATCGAGAGGCCGGCGGTGACGACGGTGGCGCAGGTCACGGTGCGGGCTTCGACCAGGTCGGCGTCGAAGGCGTGGCGGGCGAGCAGGTAGGAGGCGAGGATGCCGGTCCCGGCGGCCAGGCCGGCGGGGATCGAGAAGCGGGCGATCGCCCTGAGGAACCCCTCCGGGCGCCAGGGGCCGCTGGAAGGGGCGAGGGCGAGGAAGAAGGCGGGGATGCCGATCGTCAGCGAGGAGGTGAGGGTGAACTGGCGCGGCAACAGCGGGAAGACGCCGCTGGTCAGGGCGATCGTGATCAGCAGGAAGGCGGTGAAGATCGCCTTGGAGACGAAGAGGCGGGCGACGCGCTGGATGTTGCGGAGGATCTGGCGGCCCTCGTGGACCATCGGCGGAACCTCGCCGAACTCGCCCGAGACGAGGACCAGGTCGGAGACCGAGCGCGCCATCTGGGTCCCGGTCCCCTGGGCGATCGCCAGCCGCGCCTGCTTCAGGGCCGGAACGTCGTTGACGCCGTCGCCGAGCATGCCGACGTACTCGCCGCCCTCGGCCAGGACGCGTACCACGCGCGCCTTGTCCTCGGGTGAGATGCGGCCGATCGCCGGCGCTCCGAGCACGGCCGCCCGCAGCTCCTCGTCGCCCTCCGGCAGCGAGCCGCCGTCGAGGGCGTCCTCGCGGGCCTCGATGCCGACGTCGCGGGCGATCGCCCCGACCGTCGCCGGGTTGTCGCCCGAGAGCACCCGCAGCCGCACTTCCTCGGCGGCGAAGAAGGAGACGGTGTCGGTGGCGTTGGCGCGCAGCTCCTCGGCCAGGACGACGATCCCCAGCGGCCGCAGGTCCGCCGGCAGCGGTGCCGTCGCCGAGGCCTCCGGCAGCCGGCCGCCGGCGGCGGCGAGGGCCAGCACCCGGCGCCCGTCGGCGGCGTCGCCGGCGGCGCGCTCGCGCAGGGCCGCGTCGCCGGTGGCCCCGTCGAGCAGCGCCTCGGGGGCGCCGAGCACGAAGCGCTCGCCGTCCAGTTCCAGGGCGCTCCAGCGCCGGCGCGAGGAGAAGGGGACGAGGGCGCTGGGCTCGACCGGGCTGGCGGCGGCGTCGAGGCCGGCGGCGTGGACGGCCTCCAGCGTCGCGTTGCGCGACGGCGCGCTCGCCGCGTACACGGCAAACGCCCGCGCAAGCTCGGGCTCGGTAACGCCGGCGGCGGCGGAGAGGGAGACGACCCGCAGCGAGGCCTCGGTCAGGGTCCCGGTCTTGTCGGTGCACATCACCGAGACCGAGGCGAGGCTCTCGATCGCGTTCAGCTGCTGGGCGAGGATGCCGCGCCGCGCCATCTTCGCCGCCGAGACCGCCGCGGTCAGGGAGACGAGCAGGATCAGCCCCTCGGGAACGATGTTGACGATCGCCGCCGTCAGCGTCTCGACCGCGTCGGCCTGGCTGACGTCGCGGATGGCCAGCGAGGCGCCGAGGGCGATGCCCAGCGGCGCCATCACCCCGACGAGGATGATCAGCAGCCGGTCCATCGCCCGCTCCAGGGGCGAGCGCGGGTGGCGGAAGGCGCGCGCGGTCTCGGCCAGCCGGGCGGCGCGGCTTTCGGACCCAACCGCGGTTGCCACGAACTCGCCCTCGCCTTCGACCGCGAAGGAGCCGGAGAGGACCTGCTCGCCCTGGTTGCGCACCACCGGCTCGGACTCGCCGGTCAGGTTGGACTCGTCGACCGCCAGCCCCTCGGCCCGTTGCAGGTTCCCGTCGGCGGTGATCTGGTCGCCGCTCTCGATCTTCACCAGGTCGTCGACCAGCACGTCGTCGACCGGCACCGCTCGCGGCTCGCCGTCGCGGACCACGGTCGCCGTCGGGGCGACCAGCGCCGCCAGCTTGTCGAGCGCCCGCTTTGCCCGCACCTCCTGGAAGGTCCCGATCGTCGTGTTGGCGACGAGGATGCCGAGGAAGAGCGCGTCCTTGGGGTTGCCGAAGGCGATCGTGGCGGCGCCGAAGACGGCGAGGATCGCGTTGAACACCGTGAAGGTGTTGGCGATCGCGATCGAGGTGTAGGAGCGGCTGCTCGCCTGCTTTCGCAGCGGCCCGCGCTCGGACAGCCGGCGCTCGGCCTCGGCCTGCGTGAGTCCCGTTGCGAGCGTTGCCGAGGCGGCCATCGGCCGCGAAGCTACTGCTTGCTGCTGACGCGGCGCAGGGCAGCGTCCTTAGCGACGCGCTTGACGGTCGCCCGGAACCCGGTCTTCTTGGCGGCGGGCTTGCCCTCGGTCTCGGCGCCTTCGTTCCGCGCGGCTTCGGCCTGGGCGAGCTCTCGGTCGATCCTGTTCACGGGGTAGAGGCTAGATGGTCCGAGCGCGCCGGGAGGATTCTCGTAGTCCCAGGTACCAAAACCCTCCAGGCGATCGCCGGGGCACTAGGGGAAGGCGGTCGTTCGAGGCGCCTCGAACCGTCTGCCCAGCGCCACGGTCACCAGATAGGCGACCACGACCCCGACGATGATCAGCGGGCGGGCCCCGGCGCCGCTCTTGCTGACCAGCAGCGAGGCGAGGACTACGGAGGAGAGGGGGAGGCGGAGGACCGAAACGGCCCCCGCGCCCCTGCCGACG
>JBFXEM010000250.1:0-2460 GCA_050180135.1 Solirubrobacterales bacterium
GCCGATCGGGAGCTGGATCGGCAGCGCGTTGGCGCCGAGCCGGTCCTTCATCGTCTGCACGCAGTAGAAGAAGTCGGCGCCGGTGCGGTCCATCTTGTTGATGTAGGCGAAGCGCGGAACCCCGTACTTGTCGGCCTGACGCCAGACGGTCTCCGACTGCGGCTCGACGCCGGCGACGGCGTCGAAGACGGCGATCGCGCCGTCGAGCACGCGCAGCGAGCGCTCGACCTCGACCGTGAAGTCGACGTGGCCGGGGGTGTCGATGATGTTGATGCGGTGGCCCTTCCACTCGCACGCGGTCGCAGCCGAGGTGATCGTGATCCCTCGCTCCTGCTCCTGCTCCATCCAGTCCATGACCGCGGCGCCCTCGTGGACCTCGCCCATTTTGTGGGTACGGCCCGTGTAGTAGAGGATGCGCTCGGTGGTCGTCGTCTTACCGGCGTCGATGTGCGCCATGATCCCGATGTTGCGGGTCTTCTCTAGTGGAAAGCTGCGTGCCATGGTCTTTGGGCTGATCGTTTCTTTCGAAGGGGGTTGCGGGTGAAGTCTCGGCGCTCGAAGGCCGACTCAGATCGGCGCAACCGGCGCAAAAAAAAGGCCCCAGCGGGCCCGGCGAAGCGTGCTGCGAAGACGCGAACTGCGAAAAGACTGCCTGAGCGACGGGCGATGATAGCAGCGAAGCGGCCGCGCATCGGCAGGGGCTTGAAGGCAATTCCCGGCGCCGTCGTCAAGTGGACGCGGCGACTCGATCGCAGCGCCGACCGCGGCCTCGAGCGCGCCCATCCCACCGTGCTCCGCGCCCGTCGCCGCGCCGCCAGGGTGGGCGCCGCGACCATGGCCTGGATCGGCCCGCGGGCGCGCCCCCCGGCCGCCGCCTTCTTTCGCGCCCTGGCCCTCGCCGACGCGACCGTGCGGCGGGCCTGCGCCTTCGCCGTGCGCGCCGCCACCGCGGCCAGCGCCGTGGTGACGCCACGGCGGGCGGTGGCGGCGACGATCGTCGCCGCCGGGGTCGGCCTCGCGATCTCCCAGTTCCTCGACTACCGCGGGGTCGAGATCGGGCAGCCGGGCTACGCCGGGCTCGCCGAGGTCGCCAAGCCGCCGACCGTCGACGTCAAGACCGCCGGCGAAGCGCACGCGTTCGTGCTGCTGCCGCTGGGAGCGCTCGCCGCGATCCTCGGGCTCCTCTGCGCCCGCCGCGAGAGCCCGCGCCTGGGCCTCGCCGTGGTTGCGATCGGGCTGGTCTCGGTGGCGGTCGTGCTGCTCGTCGATCGCCCGGCAGGGCTCGATCCGGGCGCCGAGACGGCCCGCTTCGCAGGCGCCTCAGCGGTGCTCGATGACGGCTTTTATGCAGAGCTGGCGGCAGCCGCAGGGCTAGTCATTGCCGGACTGCTCTACTATGCGCGGCCGTGCCGAATACGAATCAGCTTGTCAGGAAGGGCCGTAAGCGCCCGAAGAAGAAGACCACGACGCCCGGACTCAAGTCCGGCCAGGGTCGCAAGAAGCGCGTAGCTGCCCCGCAGCGGCGTGGCGTCTGCACCCGTGTCGCAACGGTCACCCCGAAGAAGCCGAACTCGGCGCTGCGCAAGATCGCCCGTGTGCGGCTGACCAACGGGATGGAGGTCACGACCTACATCCCGGGCGAGGGGCACAACCTTCAGGAGCACTCCGTCGTGCTGATCAGGGGTGGTCGCGTCAAGGACCTGCCGGGAGTCCGGTACAAGGTCGTGCGCGGCACCCTCGACGCCGCCGGTGTCTCCGACCGCAAGCAGGCGCGCTCGCGCTACGGGGTCAAGGCCTCCTAATGCCGCGCCGCTCCGCAGCAACGATCCGGCCGGTCGAGCCCGACGCGCGGTACCGCAACCGCCTCGTCCAGCAGCTCGTCAACAAGGTGATGACCGACGGCAAGAAGTCGCTTGCCGAGCGGATCGTCTACGACGCGCTGGCAATCGTCGGCGAGCGCAACGGCGAGGACCCGGTCGAGACGCTGGAGACCGCGATCAAAGCTCTTACCCCGGTCCTGGAGGTTCGCTCCCGCCGTGTCGGCGGCGCCACCTACCAGGTCCCGGTCGAGGTCCCGGCCCGCCGCGCTCGCACCCTCGCGGTCCGCTGGCTGGTCCAGTTCGCCCGCGCTCGGCGCGAGTACTCGATGGCCGAGCGTCTGGCCAGCGAGATTCTCGACGCGACCCAGCAGCAGGGCAGTGCCTGGAAGCGGAAGGACGACATCTACCGCATGGCGCAAGCGAACAAAGCATTCGCTCACTACCGCTGGTAGTGCCCGCGCCCTCTAGGGCTAGCCTCAAGGCATGAGTTCGCAGAAGCCCATCCTCGCGGTTGACGTCGACGGGGTGATTTCCCTGTTCGGGTTCGACGAGACGCCGCGGGAAAGCCGGCTGGAGATGGTCGACGGGATGATGCACTGCATCTCGCTGCCAACCGGCGCGAGGCTGCGGCGGCTGGCCG
>JBFXEM010000250.1:2560-4246 GCA_050180135.1 Solirubrobacterales bacterium
GACGTCGACGGGGTGATTTCCCTGTTCGGGTTCGACGAGACGCCGCGGGAAAGCCGGCTGGAGATGGTCGACGGGATGATGCACTGCATCTCGCTGCCAACCGGCGCGAGGCTGCGGCGGCTGGCCGAGCACTACGACCTGGTCTGGGCCAGCGGCTGGGAGGACAAAGCCAACTTCTACCTGCCGCGGATTCTGGGGCTGCCCGAGCTGCCGCACCTGACCTTCGACGGGGCCGCCCGCTTCGGCTCCGCTCACTGGAAGCTCGGGCCACTCGACGAGTACGGCCGGGGGCGGGCGCTGGCCTGGATCGACGACAACTTCGACGAGAGCTGCTACCGCTGGGCGCAGGAGCGCTCTCAGCCCACCCTGCTGGTGCCGACCGAGCCGGCGCTGGGACTCGGCGAGGTCGAGACCGAGGCCCTCGCCGGCTGGGCCCGCGGCCTCGAGCGCGAAAGCGCGTAGCGGCGAATCTCTACACTGACCGCGGTGACTGGGTTCTGGCCGATCTTCTTCCTCGCGGTTGTCCTCAAGATTCCCGTCTTGGGCGCGATCTGGCTCGTCTGGTGGGCGGCCAAGGAACCGGAGCCCGAGGCCGCCGATGACTCCGGCGGCGGTTTTCAGCGCCGGCGCCCGCGGCCGAGGCTGCCGCGTGGGCCGCGGCGCGGGCCCCACGGGGGCGGCGCGGCACTGCCCCTGCCCGCCTGTCCGCCGGGCGGGCGCACGCGCGGGGTCAAGCCCGCTGGGCAGCCAGCTTTCGCTCGCGCCGGATCTCGCGCAGGTAGGGATGAAAATCGACCTGGATCGTGTGACGCTTAGAGGCGACGTAGCGCTTGCGCATCCGCGCTTCGCTCACCGCCACCGCTTTGCGCATCTCCGCCGCTGGCGGTAGCGAGCCGCGGCCGCTGAGCAGGTCGGCGACCCACTCCGACTGCGCCTCGGCAATCGGCATGATCGCTCCCAGTGGCTGAATCAGGCCGATGAAGTAAAGGCCGGGGTGGTCGATCGACGCGACCCGGCGGTAGAGCGGCGGCATCCGGTTCTCGGGCGCCGCCAGCAGCTTCGGGTCGAAGAACGGG
This sequence comes from Solirubrobacterales bacterium, assembly GCA_050180135.1. GTDB lineage: Bacteria > Actinomycetota > Thermoleophilia > Solirubrobacterales > 70-9 > VAYN01. Next base: position 3,637 of record JBFXEM010000250.1, read on the forward strand.
AAGGTGATCTTGTAGCCCGTGCAGTAGACGACGAGGTCGATCTCCTCCTCGCTGCCGTCGACGAAGCGGACCGTGCGCCCGCCGCTGAAGCGGTCGATGTTTGGCTTGACCGTGATGTCGCCGTGGCCGAGCCGCGAGAGCAGCTCGGCTGAGATCGTCGGGTGCGCCTCGAGCAGCTTGTGGTCGGGCTTGGGCAGCCCATAGGCGGTCATGTCGCCGGCGGTGAGGCCGACCATGCGCGAGATGAAGAAGCGCTGCAGCGGCAGCGGCAGGCGCGTCAGCCAGGCCGAGGCGGACTCGTCGGTCGGCTTGCCCCCCATGTACTTCGGCAGCACGTAGGCACCGCGGCGCATCGCCAGGAAGGTCTTCTCGCCGATCCGCGAGGACTCGACCGCGATATCGGTGGCCGAGTTGCCGATCCCGAGCACCAGCACGCGCTTGTCGCGCAGGATCTCCGGCTCGCGGTAATCGTGGACGTGGATCTGCTCGCCGGTGAACTGCTCGGAGCCCGGGAAGGCCGGCTCGGGCCAGCGCGGGTCCCAGTGGTGGCCGTTGGCGACCATCACGGCGCGATAGCGACCGGTCTCGCGCTTGCCGTCGATGTCCTCCA
>JBFXEM010000251.1:0-4244 GCA_050180135.1 Solirubrobacterales bacterium
GGAAGCCGAACCCGAGCGCCTCCGAGGTCTCCGGCTCCCAGGAGAGGGCGGCGTCGTTGAGGGCCAGCTTCTCGAGCGCGTCGCGGAGGTCTTCGTAGCGGTCGGTGTCGATCGGGAAGACACCGCAGAAGACCATCGGCCGAACCTCGCGGTAGCCCTCCAGAGCCTCGGCGGCCGGGTTGGCCTGGGCGGTCAGGGTGTCGCCGACGCTGAGCTTGTTGACGTCCTTGATGCCGGTGATCAGGTAGCCGACGTCGCCGGCCTCCATCCCCGCGACCGCGGTCATCGCAGGCCGGAAGAAGCCGAGGTCGTCGATTTCGGCTTCGGTGTTGTTCTGCATCGCCAGCACCTTCTGGTGCTTGCGGAAGCCGCCGTCGACCATCCGCACGTAGGCGATCACGCCGCGGTACTGGTCGAACTCGGAGTCGAAGATCAGCGCCCGCGGCGGCGCCGCCGGATCGCCCTGCGGGGCCGGGATCCGCTCGACGATCGCCTCCAGCACCTCCGGCACCCCCTCGCCGGTCTTGGCGGAGATCCAGAGCGCTTCCTCGGGGTCGCCGCCGGTGAGGTCGGCGATTTCGGCCGCGACCCGGTCCGGTTCGGCGCCCGGCAGGTCGACCTTGTTGATGACCGGGATCAGCTCCAACCCGGCGTCGATCGCCAGGTAGGTGTTGGCGACGGTCTGCGCCTCCACCCCCTGGGCGGCGTCGACGACCAGCAGCGCGCCCTCGCAGGCGGCGAGGCTGCGCGAGACCTCGTAGGAGAAGTCGACGTGGCCGGGGGTATCGATCAGGTGCAGGTGGTAGCTCTGGCCGTCGGCCGCGGTGTACTCGACCCGCACGGCCTGCGCCTTGATCGTGATCCCGCGCTCGCGCTCGAGGTCCATCGAGTCGAGCATCTGCGCCTGCATTTTGGTCGGGTCGACGGCGCCGGTGACCTCGAGGATGCGGTCGGCCAGGGTCGACTTGCCGTGGTCGATGTGGGCAATGATCGAGAAGTTGCGGATGCGGTCCATGGGCAGGCGGAGTATGCCTGGGAGCTCCGGCCGGCGGGTCCTGTCGTGGGGGCGGTGGCCCTGCTTGCCCTGCGCGCTTCTTCGCTGACCGGGATGGAAGCGGTGCCACGGTTCGGAATCTCCAGCTCAGAAGCCTCCGGGCTGCGCAGCACCACCGCCCCCACGCCACCCGCCGGAGGAGCGCCCAAGCAGGCGACGCGCACGGACCGGGTCCGGCTGTTCCTCGGCTGATTTTGTACTCAGGTTTCAGCAGGACGAGGGATCCAAGGGGCCGTTGAGTTTGAAGACGATCGTGGGTGGCTTTTTGAGGACGATCTGGGAGGTGGGGCCTTCGGTCCAGCGGGCCTGGGGTGGGTACGGGGGCTGGCCGGGCTCGATGCGGTCGCGGCTGGCGACTACGTAGTCGAAGGCGCCGGCGTTGAGGAACCGGCGGTAGGCGGGGCAGGAGTCGATCGCCTCGAAGCCGCCGTGGGGGTGCTCCTCGCCGACGAAGGCGACCCGGTTGGAGAGGTCGGTGCCGAAGAGCGGGTACTGGCGGGTGCTGGTGGTGGCGATGTGGGAGTCGGAGACGTCGCGGGCCCAGGCGAAGGCGGCGTTGAGGCCGGGAGTCGTGAACGAAGGGTCCGCGTAGCGCCCCTCCAGGTAGTGGCGCTGAACCGGATACCCGGCCACGACGACCAGCGCGGCCAGGACCAACCCCACCGCCACGAGGGTTCGGCCACCATCCCGCGCAACGCTGCTGTCCTTATTGGCCCTCTGGGCGAACAAAGGCAGGCGCGCTGCGAAGCGCGCGAGGCGCTCGCGCAGCAGCGGGGCGGCCGGGAGCAGGACGAGGCCGAGGACGAGGGCCGGGGCCAGGTAGCGCAGACCGGACTCGAAGCCGCGCGGCACCCCCTCCGGCCCCGAGGCCGAGGTCGGTGCCACGAGCCAGGCCAGGACCGTGGCGAGACCGACGAGAGCGACCAGCGGCAGCACGCGATCGGCCGAGACCCATGGAACGCGTCTCAATCGAGCAAAAGATGGATCTCGACTCTCGTCGGAGGGGACGAGGCAGAGGATGAGCCCCGCCAAAGCCGCGGCGCCGAGCAGGGGCCAGAGGAACCAGAGGCCGCTGTGGAGGCCGGGGAGAAACCAGTCGGACCAGACGGTGCCGTCGGTGAGGTAGCCGAGGACGCCGTGGGCCTCGCGGCCGCCGAGGGCCTGATCGGGCGCCGGGAGCGAGATCGGGCCGAGGCCGTCGACCCAGGGCAGCGGGTTGCCGGTCTGGACCAGGTTGCGCAGGTACCAGTAGCCGCCACCCGCCAGGGCGCCGAGGCCGGCGACGGCGAAAGCGCGCCAGCGAGCCCCGCGCGGGGCGATCACGGCCAGGCCGACCACGAATACGGCGGCCGGGAGCAGGAAGTTGAGCTTCGTACCGGCGGCGAGGCCCACCGCCAGGCCAGCCACGGCCAGCGCCCCGGCGGACATTCCACACCCACCCAGCCCCTTCTTTGCGCCTGCCTCGGACCCCTTCCCGTCCCTGGCCGCCCAGGCGTTGACCGCGATCGCCGCCGCCGCCAGCAGGAAGAAGATCCCGACGATGTCGTTGCGCGCCTCCCCCGCCTGGTCGGAGAGAGCCGGAACACTGAGCGCGACCGCGCCCAGCGCCAGCGACCACGGCGCCACCCGATACGGCCGCCCGATGCACCACGCGGCCAGCAGGCAGCCGGCGAACCAGCCGATGTTGAGCAGCGGTGAGAGCACATCCCGCCCGAAGGCCAGCATCCCGACCGCGTGGAAGATTTCCCCGTTCGCCGGGTAGAACCAAGCCAGGAACTGCGGCGCGATGAAGTGCAGGTCGATCGTGTTCCCACTCTGGAAGAAGCCCGCCGCGAACGGCCCGTGGTACCAGGTGCTGTCGAACCCGGTCATCCCCGCCGACAGCTGCGGCTTCGCGTCCCAGGCGAAGTGCGCGAGCGCCACCGCCGCCACCAGGAGCACGGCCAGCGTTAGGAGGTGGGTCGTCCGCAGCCTCACCCTCTGAGTAGGTTTCGGACGACCCCCCACCCCCTGCGGCCGCGGCACGAACTTCCAGAGACCGAGGCCCGCGGCGGCGACCAGGACGAGGTACGGCAAGGGCTTGAACACCGAAACCGTCCCGAGGATCTCCGCCGCCCAGAGCAAGAGCGCGAGCGCCATCACCGTCGTCGCCAGAAACGCCGTTGCCCCCTCGAAGCGCGGCAGCAGCCAGGAGCGCACCCGGGCCGCACCGAGCCAGGCGAAGCCGACGAGGATCGCGATCTCGACGACCCCGAGCAGGTAGCGGCCGGGACCGAGCATCTACGCGGCTCGCCGCCGTCGCACCAGGCGCATGACCTGCTCGAGCTCGGGCATGCGCAGCAGGCGCGCGGCGACGAGGTAGGCGGCGGCTCCCCCCGTCAGCCCGATGCCCAAGGAGATGATCTGGCCAAGCAGGTCGCTGCCGAACTCCGCGTCGAGCAGGTCCCAGACCAGGTAGCTGACACCGGCCAGCGCCGCCGAGGCGACCAGGATGCGGACGCTCGCGCCGAGCAGTCGTCCCAGCTCCAGCCCGCCGAGCTCGCGCCGCAGGATCACCACCTGGGCGGCCATCGCCACCGTCGTCCCGATGCCGGTCCCGGCGACGATCCCGCCGATCCCGAACGGCTTGTACAGCGCCAGCGCCGCCACGGTCGAGACGATCAGGTCGAGCGCCGCCAGCTTGGTCGCCATCCACGGCCTCTGCAGGCCGAAGAAGGTCCGGGTCTGCAGCAGGTAGAGCCCGTTGGTCGGCAGCGAGAAGGCGAACCAGAAGAGCGCGGTGGCGACCAGCGTGGTCGCCTCGGGGCCGAATTCGCCGCGCTGGTAGACGAGCCGGATGATCGGCTCCGAGAGCGCCAGGATGGCCGCCGCCGCCGGCACCAGCACGAAGAGGATCAGCCGCATGCCGTTGGCGAGGGTCCCGCGCAGGTCGTCGATCGCGCCGCGATTGGCGAACCGGGCCAGGGTCGGGAAGAGCACGGTGGCCACGGCCACCGAGAAGATCCCCTGCGGCAGCTGGTAGATCCGGAACGCCTTTTCGATTGCCGCCGGCGTTTCATCGCTGACCAGGGAGCCGATCATCGCGCTGATCAGGAAGTTGAAGTTGATCAGGCCGAGGCTGATCGTCACCGGCAGCATCAGCAGCAGCACCCGCCGCACGCCCCGATCGCGCCAATTGAAGCTCCAGGTG
>JBFXEM010000252.1:0-4243 GCA_050180135.1 Solirubrobacterales bacterium
CCTCGCGGTGGCGGGCGCCTCACCGGACCAGGAGCAGCGGCTGCTGGCCGGAGGCGAGGGGGTCACGGCGGTCGAGCTGCGGGTCGCCGACGCCGCCGTCGGCGAGCTGCGCTACCGGGCCAAGGTGGCGCCGGAGCCGGGGATCGCCCGCATGGTGACGACGCTGTTGGCGCTGGAGCTGGAGCGCTCGCGCTCGCCGGAGTGGGAGAGCGAGGAGGTGGCCAGCGCCTTCGTCGGCGACGTGCTCGGGCGCCGGGTCACCGATCGCGGCGACATCGTCGCCCGCGGCGCCGAGCTCGGGGCCGACCTCGACCGCGGCGCCGGCGTGCTGGTGCTGCGGGCAGCGCCGCGGGCCGCGCAGACCGGCGAGTGGCGCGAACGCGTCCTCACCCTGGCCGTGCGGGCTCTGCGCTCGCTGGCCCCGGGCTCGCTGGCGACAATGGAGGAGGGCAGTGAGGGCACGGCCGCGAACCTGGCCGTGATCGTGCCGGCCGAGGACGACGAGCGGCTTGCCCGCGCGGTCGCCGGCCTCGCCCGCGAGCTCGACGACAGCCTCTCCGGCTTCCACATGACGATCGGTCGCAGCCGCCGCTGCGCCGATCCGGTCGACCTCTACCGGGCCGGCAACGAGGCCCACCTCGCGGTCAACGTCGGCGAGGCCGAGGGCCGCGGCACGCTCGCCTTCGAGGACACCGGCGCCTACCGCCTGCTGCTGCCGGCGATGAGCGAGGACCCGGGCGAGCTCGAGCGCTTCTACGCGGAGACGATCCAGCCACTCTCCGACTACGACGACCAGTACGAGACCGAGCTGGTTGCGACCGTCGAGGCCTACCTCGACAACGACGGCAACGTCGCCGCCACCGCCAAACAGCTCTTCACCCACCGCCACACGGTCCGCTACCGGCTCGAGCGCGTGAAGGAGCTCTGCGGCCACGACGTCTCTTCGACCGAAGGGCGCGAGAAGCTCGGCCTCGGCCTGAAAGCGATGCGCGTGCTGGGGATCGCCTCGCCCAGCGGTCCGGCCCAGGAGCCCGGCAGCAAGGGCGGCAAGGTCGCCCGCAACAAAGAGGACTGAGGTCCCGATCGGATCGAGATCCACCTTTTGCTCGATTGAGACCGGTTTCATGGGTCTCGGCAAGACCGCAGTTCCGGGGGAAGGATTCGAACCCTCGCTTCCTGGACCAAAACCAGGCGTGCTGACCGACTACACCACCCCGGATCGGGGTCGAGCCTAGCGTCCGCCGCGGGACTTAGGGTCTGCCTGTGGAGATCGGAGGAGCGTCGATGGACCCGGAGGTCCGCGAAGGCCTGGAGCGCAGCTGGAAGACGCTGATGTTCTTCGGCGTGCTGGCGATCGTCGTCGGCTGCGTCGCGATCCTGGTCCCGGCGGTCGCCTCGGTCGGAACGGCGATCTTCATCGGCTGGATCCTCCTGGTCGCCGGCGCCTTCCTCGTTGCCGCTGCCTTCGCCGCGCACTCGGTCGGGTCGCTGATCGTGCGGCTGATCTGGGCGGCGCTGACCGTGATCGTCGGCGTCTGGCTGATCGTCGAACCGCACAACGGCACGCTCACCCTGACCTTCGTGCTGGGCGTCTACTTCCTCTTCATGGGCCTGACCCGGATCGCGGTCGCCTTCGTCGGCCGCGGCCAGGAGGGCGCCGGCCTGGTCGGACTCAGCGGCGTCGCCGGCCTGCTGATCGGCATCCTCGTCCTCGCCAAGTTCCCCAGCTCCGCCGACTGGGCGATCGGCCTGCTGGTCGGCATCGACCTGATCTTCGCCGGCTGGACGCTTACGTCCATCGCCCTCGTCGGCAAAGACCTCGCGCGCTCCCGCACCTGAGGCGGCGCGTCTCGGCGTCCTCGGTCGCTCGCGTGCAGAGCACGCCACGCTCCCTGCGTCCTTGATCTGCCTGCCTCGGGCACGGGAGTTCCCGTGCGGGGCCGATCCTGTCCGACAGGCTCTCGCCGTCGCCAATACGATCCGACGGTGAGCTCTCCTTTGGTTCTCGTCATGGCGGCGGGCCAGGGAACGCGAATGCGTTCCTCGCTGCCGAAGATGCTGCACCCCGTCTGCGGACGGGCGATGGTCGCCTGGCCGATCATCGCCGCCCGTGAGGCCGGCGCCGGCAGGGTCGCGGCGATCGTCTCGCCCGGCCACGACATCTCAGCTGGCCTGCCCGAGGGCGTGGAGACGGTCGAGCAGCCGCAGTCCGACGGCACCGGCGGCGCGATCCGCGCCGCGGCGGAGCTGGTCGCCGCGGCCGAGACCGTCCTGGTTCTCTCCGGCGACGTTCCCCTGATCTCGACCGAGACGATCGCCGGCCTGCTCGCCGCCCACGCGGAGTCGCCGGCGGCGGCGACGATGCTGACGATCGAGCTCGACGAGCCCGGCGCCTACGGCCGTGTAGTCCGCAACGAGTGCGGCGAGGTCGAGCGCGTGGTCGAGGCCAAAGCGGCCGGCGACGCCGACGCCGCGCAGCTGGAGATCCGCGAGATCAACGCCGGCACCTACGTCTTCGACGCCGCCCCGCTGGCGGCCGCGCTCGCCGCGCTGCGCAACGACAACGCCCAGGGCGAGTACTACCTGCCCGACGTCTTCCCGGCCCTGCGCGCGGCCGGCCACTCGGTCGCCGCCCACCTCGCCGACGACCTCGCGGTGACGATGGGGGTCAACAACCGGGTCGACCTCGCGGCGGTCGAGACCGAGGCGCGCCGGCGCCTGCTGGAGGCGCACATGCTGGCCGGCGTCACCGTCGTCGACCCCGCCTCGACCTGGGTCGACGCCGGGGTCGAGATCGCCGCCGACGCCCGCATCGAGCCCGGAACCACGCTGCGCGGCACGACCAGCGTCGGCGCCCACGCCGTGGTCGGCCCGCAGACGACCCTGATCGACAGCGTCGTCGGGGTCGAGTCGACCGTCCTCCACTCCTACCTGGTCGAGTGCGAGGTGCGCGACGGCTGCAACGTCGGCCCCTTCGCCTATCTGCGTCCCGGTGCCGTCCTCGACGCCGGCGCCAAGGCCGGGACCTTCGTCGAGATCAAGAACTCGCACATCGGCAAGAGCGCCAAAGTCCCGCACCTCTCCTACATCGGCGACGCCGATATCGGACCCGGGACCAACATCGGCGCCGGCACGATCACCGCCAACTACGACGGTTTCCGCAAGAGCCGCACTGTGATCGGAGTCGACGTCCGCATCGGCGTTGACACGATGCTGATCGCGCCGGTAGAAGTCGGCGACTCCGCCTACACTGCCGCAGGCGCGGTGATCAAGTCCGACGTGCCCGAGGGCGCGTTGGCGGTCAGCGAGAACTCGCAACGCAACATCGACGGATACGCCGCCGCAAAGGCAGCCAAGATTCGAGAGGAAGACAGCTCGTGAGCACGATCGAGGAGCAGCCCCAGGTGGATACCGGCATCGAGCACGATTACCGGAAACGGATGATGGTCTTCGGCGGCCGCAGCTCGATGGACCTCGCCGCCAAGGTCGCCGGCAAGCTCGAACTCGATCTCGGTCAGGTCACCCTGAAGACCTTCGCCGACGGCGAGGTCTACTGCCGCTACGAGGAGTCGATCCGCGGCGCCGACGTCTTCCTCGTGCAGTCGACCTGCGCCAACGAGCAGACCGGGATGACCCCGAACGACTCACTGGTCGAGCTGCTGACGATGATCGACGCCGCCCAGGGCGCCTCCGCCCACCGGATCATCGCCGTGATGCCCTGGTACGGGTACGCGCGCCAGGACAAGAAGTCGGCCCCCCGCGAGCCGATCACCGCTCGCATCGTCGCCAAAACGCTGGAGGCGGTCGGGGTCGACCGCGTGCTGACGATGGACCTCCACGCCGGCCAGGTCCAGGGCTTCTTCCACGTCCCCGTCGACCACATGACGGCGATGCCGATGCTGACCCAGTGGTTCATCGACCAGGAACTGAAGGACGAGCTGGTGATCGTCTCTCCGGACGCCGGCCGGGTGAAGACGGCCCGCAACTTCGCCCGCCGCGTCGGCACCCAGTGGGCGGTGATGGAGAAGGAGCGGCCGGCCCAGCAGGTCGCCGAGATCGGCTACGTGGTCGGCGACGTCAAGGGCAAGACCGCGGTCCTGGTCGACGACATGATCGACACCGCCGGCACCCTCTGCGCAGCGGCCCAGACCGTGCTCGACGAGGGGGCGGCCCGGGTCATCGCCTGCGCCACCCACGGCGTCTTCTCCGGCCCCGCCTACGAGCGCCTCGCCGACTCGGCGAT
>JBFXEM010000253.1:0-4220 GCA_050180135.1 Solirubrobacterales bacterium
GCTGGTCGCCTTCCTGGCCTCCTATCGGGCCTGGGTTCGTGCGATGGTCGCCTGCGAGCGCCTGGCCGAGATCGCCGTCGACCACCCGGCGCGCCACCAGTTGCAAACCGAAGCGGGATCGTTGCTGGACCTCGGGCACCGTTTCGCATGGCGATCCCGGCGCCCGCTGCTGCTGATCCTCAGCGGCGTGTCCGGCTCGGGCAAGACGACGATCGCGACGCGACTCGCCGCGCTCAGTGGCTGGCCGCACCTCTCGTCCGACCTGGTCCGCAAGCGGATCGCCGGCATCTCGCCGACCGAGCGGGCGGGGCCGGAGCGTTACTCGGCCGAGCGCAGCGTCGAAACCTACGCCGCGCTCGGCGCCGCAGCTCGCCGGGAGATCGCGGATGGCGGGGCGGCGATCGTCGATGCCACCTTCGACGACCATGACAAGCGGGCCGCTTTCGAGCGCGGCTTCGGGGCAGAGGAGGTACCGCGGCTGTGGATCGAGTGCCAGGCGCCGACCGCGGTCCTCGAACAGCGGGTCCGGGCGCGCGAAGGCGACCGGGAGCGTGTCTCCGACGCGGGACTCGAGGTTCTGCGGCAGCAGCTGCAGGGCCGTGAGGCGCTCACCGCGGACGCCCGCCGGCTGAACACGGACGCACCGCTGGAGGAGATCCTTGCCGAGATCGAAAGTTCTCGGTGACGGTTCAGGCTCAGTAAAGCGACCAGGACAGGAGTTGGAGCGGAACCGGCGTGCGTTCGTCTTCCGGGTCCGCGAGTGAACCGGTAGGTTCCTTTCAGGTGCGCCGGGAAGACTGGTCGGCAACACTCGTCGTCGACCCCGAAAGCTTCCATGGCAATCGCCGTAGCCACCTTCCTGATCGCCCTCGCGGTGATTGCCAGCGAGAAGATGCACCGGACGAACGTCGCCCTGCTCGGGGCCGCGATCGTCGTCCTCTTCGTCGGCGACTTCTCCCAGGAGCAGGCGATCGAGTCGGTCGACTTCAACACGATCGGGCTGCTGGTCGGGATGATGATCCTCGTCTACCTGACCCAGCAGACCGGGGTCTACGACTACGTCGCGATCCGCGCCGGGCAGATTTCCGGCGGGCGGCCGTTCGCGGTGACGATGGCGCTGGCGGGAACGACGGCGCTGCTCTCGGCCTTCCTCGACAACCTGACGACGATCCTGCTGATCGCGCCGATCACCTTCCTGCTCGCCGACGCGCTCGACATCGAGGCGGTACCGCTGCTGATCATCGAGGTGATGGCCTCGAACATCGGCGGCACCGCGACCCTGATCGGGGACCCGCCGAACATCATCATCGCCGGCGCCACCGGGCTCAGCTTCAACTCGTTCATCGTCAACCTGGCGCCGATCGTGGCGATCACCTTCGCGGTCGTGATCCCGCTGCTCTACCTCGTCTTCCGCTCACGCCTGCAGGTCGAGGAGCGCAACCGCAAGGCGGTGATGGAGCTGAACGCGCTGGCCTCGATTCGCGACAGCGCCGAGCTGCGCCGCAGCGGGCCGGTCCTGCTGGCGACCGTGCTCGCCTTCTTCGCCCACCAGGCGCTGCACGTGGAGCCGGCGACGGTGGCGCTGACCGGCGCCGCGGTCGGGCTGCTCGTGACCAAGGTCAAGCTCGAGGACGCGCTCGCCCACCTGGAGTGGACGACGCTGTTCTTCTTCATCGGCCTCTTCGTGATGGTCGGGGCGCTGGAGGCGACCGGGGCGATCGGGCACGTCGCCGACGCGGTCAAGGACGTGACCGGCGGTGAGCGCACCGCCGAGCTGATCGGGATCACCTGGGTCGCCGCGCTCGGTTCGGCCGTGGTCGACAACATCCCCTTCACGACGGCGATGATCCCGGTCGTCAAGGAGCTGCAGCAATCGGCCGGGGCAAACGGCGACGACGCCTACTGGTGGGCGCTCTCGCTGGGCGCCTGTTTCGGCGGCAACGCGACGATGATCGCTGCCGCCGCCAACGTCGCCGCCGCCGGGATGGCGGAGCGGGCGGGAACCCCGATCGGCTTCGTCACCTTCCTCAAGGTCGGCATCCCTGCGACGATCATCTCGATCGCGCTCGCCACCGGCTACATCCTGATCCGTTACGTCGCACTCTAGGAGGAACGATGCCGGACTCGATCGTCAACCAGACCATCCGCGAGATCGACCCGCTCGGGGCCGACGAGCTGATCGGGCCGGCGGCGAGGCGGCTGATCGAGCTCGGCCTGCCGGCCCTGCCCGCGGTCGAGGCCGACGGCAGCTTTGCCGGGATCTTCGGTGAGCGCGAGTTCATGGGCGCCCTCTTCCCCGGCTACATGAAGGACCTGCACTCGGCGGCGATGGTCTCGCGCTCGGTCGACGAGACGATCGAGCGCCGCAGCGGCTGCAGCGAGGAGCCGATCCGCCGCTACCTGACCACCGACCACGTGCTGGTCGAGGACGACTACTCAGACACCCAGCTGGCCGAGCTGTTCCTCCATCACCGCGTCCTGATCGTCCCGATCGCGACCTCCGGCCGGGTGCACGCGATCGTCACCAGGGGGGACTTCTTCGCCGAGCTGGTCGGCCGCTTCGGGGAGATCGCCGAATCCTCCTCCGCCTAGACGTAATCGCCTCGTAAGGTGCCGAGTCGAGAATCGGCTCTCTGACCAGCGAGGAGAGGATGCCGATGAACCGCTTGCTGCTGTTGCCGCTGGCCGCGGCCGCCGCGATCGCCTGTGGGTGCGGGGAGGCTCGCACCGGTGGGGGTGGCGACGGAGGCGTCACCGTTGAATCCGCCGCCGCCGTCGTCCCCAGCCACTCCGAGCCCCGCCTGCGTTCGGTCGCGTCCCGAACCGCTCGGGGCTTGCGGATCAAGGCCGTGAATTCCGACTACGGCCGCGTCGTCGCGGATGGCAGGGGCGAGGCCTTGTACCTCTTCGACAAGGAGGGCGGGCCCACGCCGAGGTGCTATGGAGCTTGCGCCGCGGTCTGGCCGCCGCTGCTGGTCAGGGGCAAGCCGAGCAGCGGGGCCGGGCTCGACGGGTCCCTGCTCGCAAGCACGCGGCGCCGCAACGGCCAGCTGCAGGTGACCTACGGCGGCCACCCGCTCTACTACTACGTCGGCGACTCGCCAGGGGCGATCCTCTGCCACGACGTCTTCGAGTTCGGTGGGACCTGGTTGGTCGTCGGGCCGAATGGCCGCGCGGTCAGCTGAGATGAGCTGGGCCGCGAAACCGGAACGCTGGGTGCCGCCGATCCGTTGGGTCGCCGGCGTGATCTTCCTCGTCTTCGGGATCGGCAAGTTCAGTCAACACGGCCACGAGGTTGCCTCGTTCGAGGCATACGGCCTGCCGGCGCCCGAGGCGTTCGTCTACCTGGTCGGCTGCCTGGAGATCGTCGGCGGCCTGTTGTTGGTGGCGGGGGCGCTGACCAGGCCCGTGGCGCTCGTCCTCGCGGCCAACATGGCCGGCGCGATCGTCGTCTCGGGAGTCGGGGAGGGTGAGGTGGTGCCGAGTCTGACGCTGGCCCCGGCTCTGCTGGTGGCGATGCTCTTCCTCCTCTGGGCACCGAGGGCCGAGGGCCGGCGCTAGCCTTGTTTGCGTGTGCATGCAGTGCATGGCAACGGCGATGACCACGGGAGCCGCCGTCACGGGGATTCGCTCCTGGCTGGCGACGCGGACCTACAGCTGGCTGACGCCGCTGCGGCTGCGGCGGGCGACGATCGGCCTCTTCGCCGCGGGCCTGATCGCGTCGGCGCTCCTGATCAGTGGCTCCGGTGCGACCACGCAGGCTCCCGCGGCCGCAAGCGACCACGGGGCTTTGACCGTAAGCCGCTAGGCGTTCAATACGCTTCGCCCCGATGCGCCCAGCGCCCCGCCTGGTGTCGCTTGCGGACACGGCGACGGCGATCCCGGATACGGCGAAGGGCTGCGCGCCGCCCGGAGCCGTCACCCATGACTTGCGACCGAAAGTGGTGAAGGTGCACTCGGCCGCTCAGGTCGGTCTCAGCTGAGCCCCCGCGCCGGGGGCGCGACCGCCGAATCGGTGCCCCTGGCTGAACAGCCAAGTACTTCGCCCGATATATAGGCTGGCGCCGTGGACTTCGCCCTCTCCGACGAGCAGAACGATTTCGTCGACGCGATCCGCAACTTCTGCGACCGCGAGTTCGGCACGCAGGACCAGCGCGAGCGGCTGACCGAGGGCTACACCGAGCACCACAGCTTCGCGTTCTACGAGCAGATGGCCGAGC
>JBFXEM010000254.1:0-4213 GCA_050180135.1 Solirubrobacterales bacterium
GGTCAGCGTCCCGACCAGGCCGCGGTAGGGCTCGTAGGGCGCGTAGAACTCTTCGACCTCGGGGACGGTGGCGCGCCGGCCGAGGCCGGCGAGGCGGCCGACCAGCTTGATGTAGCCGAGGTCGCCGGCCGGCAGCGAGTCCATCTCACCGCGGCCGTACAGGCCGAGGCACTGGACCGTCCAGGGCCCGATCTGGGAGATCGCCAGCAGGCGGCGGTCGGCGGCGGGGTCCTCGATCGCGCAGCGCCCACGCGCGACCTCGAGCGCGACCCGGCGCAGGGCGGCGGCGCGGACCGGGGCCAGGTCCATCGAGGCGAGCTCGGCCGGGGCCCGGCCGGCGATCGTCGCCGCGGTGGGGACGTCGCGCAGGGCCGCCCGCCCCTCCCCCAGCCGCGGCCCCCAGCGGCCGGCGATGCGGCGCTCGATCCGGGCCGCCCGGTCGGCCTCGATCAGCTGCCCGACCACGGCCGTGGCCAGCGCTTCCCAGGGCCACGGCTTGCGCAGCGGCCGGTGGCTGGGCCGGCGGCGGATCAGCGGCCCGACCAGCGGGTCCTCGCGGAAGCGACGGTGGAACTCGCCGAGGTCGTCGTCGACCGCGAGCGCGAAGCGCATCCGCTCGATCGCCAGCGCCAGCTGCTGGCGATCGGCCGGACGCGGGTCGGTGCCGGCAAGCGGCTGCGTCACCGCCCGCGGGTCGAGCGCCTCCGCCCGCAGCTTCAGCCGTCCCGGCCCCGGTTCCCAGGCCCGCACCAGCACCGGGCTGGACTCGACGTGCAGCAGCCGGGTCGCGATCCGCTGGCGGATCCGCAGCGTCCCGTCCGAGCTCCCCCGTCCCAGCTGGAACGGCGACTCCGGCCGCACCTCCACCTCGACCGCGCCGCCGACGGGCCGACTTGGGGACTGATAGGCCCGTTCTCGGCCCATCGGCCGGAGGTCAGCGGCCGAGCAGGTGGACGTCTACGAGGAACGAGCGGCTGGCGACGATGTTGGGACGGTCGGCGCGGCGCCGACCGACCCGGCGGCCCGAGCGCGGCTTCGAACCGACCGCGGCGACGGCGCGCACGGCGGCGACGGTGGCCGCTCCGGCGAGGACGCCGCCGGCGGCGGCGATCGCGGCGGTGCGGACGTCGCCGCGCAGGACCGGCAGGGACGGCTCCTCGTAGGGCGCCGGCAGTGCCCGCACCGGCTCGGTCGGCTCGCGTGGCTCGACCACTTCCTCGGCCACGATCTCGCCGTCTACATCGAGTTCGCTCACCGCTTCGACTCTAGCGACGCCCCAGGTCGCCTCCCCAACTCTCACCGCAAACTGCGTTCTTTGGCACCGGCGTATTGGCGCGAGCTGTGGCGGGACGCCGGGTAGGACCCGCCAAGCCTCCACAGCTGTTCGCGCAGGCGGGTCCTACCCGGCCTCCCCCTACAAGGCCCGCTCGTACAACCGGTACCGCTTGACCACTTTGCCCCCCATCCCTTCCATCGCCCGGTTCATCGGTTTGTTCGTCTCCAGGATCCAACCCATCTCACCGCCCTCGATCGCGCCCGGTTTGGACGCCTCCTCGAGGTGGCGCAGGTAGAGGCCGGCGGCGACGCCGCTGTGGCGGTAGGCGTGGGTGACCCCGAGCGCGAACACCCGCAGCTGGTCGATCTTGCGCTTGCCGAGCAGGAACTTGGCCCAGCCAATGGGCAGCAGGCGGCCGTTCAGCTTCGCCATCACCTGGTTGATGTCCGGCAGGGTCAGCGCCGCGCCCACCACCTCGCCGTCCTTTTCGGCGATGAAGGTCCAGTTCTCGTCGAGCACCTGCTTCAGGTTCTTGGCCTGGAACTCGACCTCGGCGTCGGTGATCGGGACGAAGCCCCAGTTGTCGCCCCAGGCCTCGTTGTAGACGTCCATGAAGCGGCGAACCTCGGCCGCCATGTCGCGCTTGCGCATGTTGCGGATCGTGATCCCTTCGTCCTCGAGCGCCTTCTTGGCGGCGGCGTGGATCGAGGGGTCGAACTGCTCGCCCTCTTTGAGGTCGCCGAACTGCAGTTCCCACATCAGCACGTCCATCGCCTTGCTGAAGCCCTCGCCCTCTACCAGCCCCTGGTAGTAGGGCGGGTGCCAGGGCTCGAGGATCATCGGCCGCCGCTCGAAGCCCTCGATCAGGATCCCGATCTCGTCGTTGGTCGTGAAGTCCATCGGGCCAAGGATGCGCTCGCGGCCCTGGCCGGCGGCCCACTCGGCGGCGGCGTCGATCAACGCCTTCGCAACCGCTGGGTCCTCGGCCGACTCGAAGAAGCCGAACATCGCGTCGCTGCCGCCCTGGTACTCGTCCCAACGGCGGTCGAGGTGGGCGCTGATGCGGCCGACCGGCTCGCCGTCGCGCTCGGCGACGAAGAGCTCGGCCTCCCCGTGCGCGAACCACGGGTTCTTCGCGCGGTTGAGGAACTGCATCCGCTCGAAGACCAGCGGCGCCACCCACTGCGGGTGTGCCCGGTGCAGGTGGAACGGCACCTTGACGAACCTCTTCAGCTCGCGGCGCCCCTTAACCGGCCGGATCGTCACGCTTCCCATCGGGCCGCAACCTACACTCTTGTTCGATGAGCGAGACCGCGAAGGCCCCGGTCGACGTCTTCGAGAAGGCCCGCAGCCACGATCGGCTCGAGCAACTCGAAGCGGCCAAAGAGCACGACCTGCTCCCCTACTTCCGCTTGCTGACCTCCCAGGCCGGCCCGGTGGTCGAGATGGAGGGGCGGGAGACGATCATGCTCGGCTCCAACAACTACCTGGGGCTGACCGGCGACGAGCGGGTCAAGCAGGGCGCCCGCGACGCCCTCGAGACCTATGGCACCGGGGTCACCGGCTCGCGGCTGCTGAACGGGACGACGCCGCTGCACCTCGACCTCGAGCGCGAGCTGGCCGAGTGGATGCGGACCGAGGACGCGATCGTCTACACGACCGGCTACCAGTCCAACCTCGGCTGCATCGGCACCGTCCTCGGCCCCGCCGACACGGTCATCTGCGACTCCGGCAACCACGCCTCGATCCTTGACGGCTGCCGCCTCTCCGGCGCCAAACTGCGGCCCTTCCGCCACAACCGCATGGACAAACTGGAGAAGATGCTGCAGCGCGCGGCCGGCGACGGCGGTGGCGTCCTCGTGATCGTCGACGGCGTCTTCTCGATGGAGGGCGACGTCTGCGACCTGCCGCGGATCGTCGAGCTGTGCCAGGCCTACGGGGCGCGGCTGATGGTCGACGAGGCGCACGGGGCCGGCGTGCTCGGCGCCCGCGGCGCCGGCGCCTGCGAGCTGTTCGGGCTCGAGGACCAGGTCGACCTGCGGATGGGGACCTTCTCCAAGAGCCTCGCCTCCTGCGGCGGCTTCATCGCCGGCCCGGCCGACGTGATCGAGTACCTGCGCGTCTCTTCCCGCTCCTTCATCTTCAGCGCCTCGGCCGTCCCGGCCGCGGTTGGCGCGGCGCTGGCGGCGCTGCGGGTGATCCGCGAGGACGGCCCTGCCCTGTTCGAGCGCCTGCTCGACAACGCCCAGTACCTGCGCGAGGGACTGCGCCACCTCGGCCTGCAGGTGATCGAGCCCGGCACGCTGCCCGACGGCACCGTGGCGACCACCCCGGTGGTCCCCGTCGTCTGCGGCGACGACTGGCAGGCGGTGCTGCTCTGGAAGGCGCTGTTCGACGCCGGCGTCTACACCAACGTCGCCATCCACCCGGCGGTTCCGCCCGGCGGGGCGCTGCTGCGGACCAGCCTGATGGCGACCCACGAGCGCGAGCACCTCGACGGCGCCCTGGGGACGATCGCCCGGGTGATCGCCGAGTTCCCGGACCTTCCGCGGTCCTGAGTCCTGGTAACGGGAATTTGACATCCCCCGTCCTGGGTAGTTTCAGGCTCCGCTGAACGGACACTCGATTTCGCTGTGACGAAATTGTTGCTCTTAGCGACCGGACCGGTCGTCGTTTCGGCGTTGGCGGGTTGACGGCGCCCACCCCCGCGACGTAGCTTGGCCTCCTCGCCCGACGAACCGGCCGGGGAGTTCGGACAGAGTCACCCCGTCCGGTAGGCCAGGGTCCCCGAGCCACTCTCGTTGGTGAGATTCCCAGTTGATTTTTTATTCCTTTGAAGGGAGGAGTACCAGTGGACGCTGCCGCAATGGCACCCGCAACGACGATGGCAACTTCGGTGGAGGCACCGCAACACATGAGAGCGCTCGAACGCGCGAA
>JBFXEM010000255.1:0-4210 GCA_050180135.1 Solirubrobacterales bacterium
GCGGCGAGGATCATCCCCTCGGAGGCGACCCCGCGCAGCTTCGCCTTGCGCAGCTTCTCGCCGCCCGGCATCCGCGCCCCCGGCAGGGCGACGGCGACGGTCTGGCCGGCGGCGACGTTGGGGGCGCCGCAGACGATCGTCCGCTCGCCCTCGCCGTCGTCGACCGTGCAGACCCGCAGCCGGTCGGCGTCGGGGTGCTGCTCGGCCGCCAGCACCTTGCCGACGATGAAGTTGTCGGGCCGCGGCGGGCCGGCGACGTCGATCCGCTCGACCTCGGTGCCGGTCATCACCAGGCGGTCGGCCAGCTCCTCGGGGGCGAGGCCGGGGTCGCAGTACTCGCGCAGCCAGCTGTAGGGAACCCTCATCGACGGCTCCTCATGAGAACTGCTCCAGCATCCGCACGTCGTTGTCGAAGAAGCGGCGCAGGTCGGGGACGCCGTGGCGCAGCATCGCCACCCGCTCGACCCCGAGCCCGAAGGCGAATCCCTGGACCCGCTCGGCGTCGTAGCCGTGGTCGGCGACGAAGCCGAGCACGTTGGGGTCGACCATCCCCGCGCCGAGGATCTCGATCCAGCCCTGTCCCTTGCAGAGGTTGCAGCGCTCGCCGCCCTCGAGGGCGCCGCTGCCGCCGCACTGGAAGCAGGAGACGTCGACCTCGACGCTGGGCTCGGTGAAGGGGAAGAAGTGCGGGCGCAGGCGCAGCTCGCGGTCGGGCCCGAAGATCGCCCGACAGAGCTCCAGCAGCGTGCCCTGCAGGTCGGCCAGGGTGATGCCCTCGCCGATCGCCAGGCCCTCGATCTGGTGGAACATCGGGCTGTGGGTGGCGTCGGAGTCGCGCCGGTAGACCTTGCCGGGGACGATCACGAAGATCGGCGGCTTCTGCGTCTCCATCGCCCGGATCTGCATCGGCGAGGTGTGCGTCCGCAGCAGCACCTCGGGGTGCGACTGGACGTAGAACGTGTCCTGGAGCATCCGCGCCGGGTGCCCCTCGGGGTGGTTCAGCGCGGTGAAGTTGTAGTAGTCGTGCTCGATCTCCGGGCCTTCGGCGACCGTGTAGCCGAGCCCGACCATCACGTCCTCGATCTGCCGCGTGGTGCGGGCGATCAGGTGGGCGTGGCCGACCGGCCGCGGCGGCGCCCCCGGCAGGGTGACGTCGACCCGGTCGGCGAGCAGCTTGGCGTCGAGCTCGGCGGCGTCGAGCCGGGACGCGCTCGCCTCCAGCAGCGCCTCCAGCTCCTTGCGGGCCTTGTTGGCGGCACCGCCGACCTTTCCGCGTTCGTCCGCCGGCAGCTCGGCGATCCCGCGCAGGATCGTCGTCAGCTCGGCTTTGCGGCCGAGGTGGCGGACCCGCAGCGCCTCCAGCTCGGCGGTGGAGCCGGCAGCCTCGATCGCGGCGCCGGCCTCGGCCCTGATCTCCTCGATCCGCTCGAGCATTAGGGCCGGTCCTCCTGCATGACGGGCGACGATATCCGCTGCGCGGCGATCGCCGCCGCCGCGGCGACGTTGAGCGACTCGGCGGCGCCGGCGCGCAGCGGGATCGTCACCCGCGACTCGCAGGCGGCGAGCACCTCGGCCGGCAGGCCCTCGCGCTCGGCCCCGAGGCAGATCGTCGCCGCGCCCGCCAGCGCGTCGAGGCCCTCGCCGCCGTGGGCGACCAGCGCCGCCCTCGGCTCCCGCGTCGCCCCGATCCCGGCCCGGGTCGGAGGCTGCGCGAAGACAGAGCCCATGCTCGCCCGCACCGCCTTCGGCGAGTAGGGGTCGGCGCACCCGGGACCGAGCACGACGGAGGTGCCGATCAGGGCGTCGGCGCTGCGGATGATCGTGCCGACGTTGCCGGGGTCGCCGACCGCGTGCAGGTAGAGGCAGGGAGCGACCGGCTGCTCGGCCCAGGCCAGCGGCCAGACCGCGATCGCCCGCGTGCCCGAGCCGAGCGTCGAGACCCCGTCGAGCAGCTCCGGCTCGACCTCCTCGACCTGGATGCCGGAGTCGAGCGGCAACGAGACCGAAGGGCTCGAGTCGACGGCAAGCAGGACGAAGCGGGGCGCGGCGCCGGCGGCGAGCCCCGCCGCGAGCAGGTCCTCGCCCTCGCTCGCGAACAGCCCCTCGCGCTCGCGGTGCTTGCGCTCGCGCAGCTTGCGAACCAGCTTCAGCTTCTCGTTTTGGGGGCTGGAGATCATCGGATCGGGTCGGGATTCGGGGCGCTCGGTCTCTTTCTTGCTCTCTTGTTTGGCTCCTGGAACGCAAAACGGGCCGCAATCTTGCGGCCCGCCCGGGAAAGTGGAGTGTCGGTGTGCCGCTAGGCGGCCGCACCCTCCCGGGCTAGCTCCACAAATCGGCGGAAGGCATCGCGGTCGTGCACCGCGATGTCGGCCAGCATCTTGCGGTTGACGGTCACTTCGGCCTTGTTGAGGCCGTTGATCAGTTCGGAGTAGCTCATGCCCTCCATCCGCGCCGCGGCGTTGATGCGGGTGATCCAGAGCCGGCGGAAGGTCCGCTTCTTGTTGCGGCGATCGCGGTAGGCGTACATGCCCGACCGCTGCACCTGCTCTTTGGCGAAGCGGTAGGAGGAGTGCTTGCGACCGAAGTAGCCCTTCGCTTCCTTGAGGACCTTGCGGCGCTTCTTGCGCGCGTGGACGGAGCGCTTGACGCGGGCCATCTACTTGCCCCCCAGCAGCTTGCGCACGGTCGGCGCGTCGTTCGGGGAGATGTCGACCGGTTTCGCCATCTTCCGCTTCCGCTTCGGCGACTTTTTCTCCAGGATGTGGCTGGAGTACGCGCGACGGCCGCGGAGCTTGCCCGTGGCGGTCTTGCGGAAGCGCTTCTTGGCGCCGGAATGCGTTTTCATCTTCGGCATCGGGTCCGCTATTGAAGCAGACGCGGTCACTCCGGCGTCTTCTTGGTAAATCCCCGCAAGCGCGCGGGAGCGGTGGCGGCCTGCGCCAAGGGTACGCTGCGCCGCGATGCGCATCGTCTACGTGGTCGGGACGCGACCGAACTTCGTCAAGACGGCGCCCGTGATCGGCGCCATGCGCGCGCGGCTGCCCGCGGGGCGCCACGCGATCGTCCACACCGGCCAGCACTACGACCGGCTGATGTCCGAGGTCTTCCTCGAGCAGCTCGGCGTGCCGGCGCCCGACCACATGCTCGAGGTCGGCTCCGCCAGCCACGCGGTCCAGACGGCGCGGACGATGGAGCGGCTGGAGCCGGTGCTGCTGGAGGAGCGGCCCGACCTGGTGATCGTCCCCGGCGACGTCAACTCGACCCTGGCCGCGACCCTGACCGCGGTGAAGCTGCAGATCCCGGTCGCCCACATCGAGTCCGGGCTGCGCAGCTTCGACCTGACGATGCCCGAGGAGCCCAACCGGATCGTCGCCGACCGCTTCTCCGAGTACCTCTTCCTGCACAGCGAGGAGGCGATCGGGAACCTGCGCGCGGAAGGGATCCCCGACGAGCGCATGCACTTCGTCGGCAACACGATGATCGACACCCTGGTCGCGCTCGAGGAGCGCTTCCGGGCGGCGGGAACGGCGGCGGGGCTGGGCCTCACGCCCGGCGAGTACGCGCTTGTCACCCTGCACCGGCCGGCCCTGGTCGACGGGCCGCTGCTGGCCGAGACGGTGGCGCGGCTGGCGGCCTTGGCGGAGACGATGCCGGTCGTCTTCCCGGTTCACCCGCGGACGAAGAAGATGATGGACGCGGCCGGCGCCGCCGCCAGCCCCGGCCTGACCCTGATCGAGCCGCTCGGCTACCTCGACTTCCTCTCGCTGCTCGCCGACGCCGGCGCCGTCCTCACCGACTCCGGCGGGATCCAGGAGGAGACGACCTACCTCGGCATCCCCTGCTTCACCCTGCGCGACAACACCGAGCGCCCGGTCACGATCACCGCCGGCACCAACACCCTCCTAGGCCTCGACCCAGCAGCCATCGCCACGATCCCCGAGTCCCTGGCCACCCGCCCCCCGCTTCCCACCGAGCCTCCGCCGCTTTGGGACGGCCACGCAGCGGAGCGCATCGCGGACGTCCTCACCGCCGACGCCTGAGCGCCGGCGCACAATCCGCCGACGCCTCAGAGCCGTCCCGGCAGGGCTGAAGCGTCTTGCACTTTTTCGCGACCCCCAAACTCGGACGGGCGTGAACGACCTCGAAAAAGTTAAGCGAAATCCCTGCCGGGACGGCTCACAGCCCTCGGCAGTAGCCTCGCCGTCGCCAT
>JBFXEM010000256.1:0-4183 GCA_050180135.1 Solirubrobacterales bacterium
GTCGTCGAGGCGGCCGTGGCGCTCGAGCTCCCCGTCGTTGAAGCGTCCGACCGCCTCCTCCTCGCGGATGTCGAGTGGCCGGTGCTCGAAGCTGCCGGGCAGCCCGGCAGCCAGCTCGGCCGTCTCGGCCAGCGGCTCCGGCCGGCGGCCACAGCCGATCACGGTCGCGCCGAGTCGGGCCAGCTCGAGCACGGTCTCGCGGCCGAAGCCGCTGCCGGCACCGGAGACGACCGCCACCTGGCCCTCCAGCAACCCCTCCCGAAACACCTGCGAACGTGAGCTTTCAGCCATCCGCCGCGAAGCCTACCCGCGCGAGATTCCGCTTACTGTTGCGGCATGAAGGTGAGCATCGAGCCGCATCCCCTGCATGAGCCGCTGGCCGGAGGCACCCCCGGCGCCTCGGTCGTGGTCGAACCGCTGATCGCCGGCAAGGTCTCTTTTCCCCGTTCGATGATGGTCAGCCCGGGCGGTCCGTTCCTGACCATGAAGCTGCTGAAGGCGCTGCTCAGCGGCAAGCCCGCCTACGAGGTTCCGGTCCCGGCCTTCCTGATCCGCCACCCCAGCGCCGGCGCGATCCTCGTCGACACCGGCCTGCATCCCTCGATCGCGACCGACGGCAAGGAGAACTTCGGGGGGCTGTCCAACCGCGTTGGCAAGCCGTCGCTGCAGCCGGGCGAAGACGTGCCGGCGCAGCTGCGCTCGCGCGGCCTCGACCCCGGCGAGATCCCGGTCGTGGTGATGACCCACATGCACCTCGACCACAGCTCCGCGATCTCCGAGTTCCCGCGCTCGACCTTCGTCGTCTCCGAGACCGAGTGGGACGCGGCCGCGAGTGGACCGAAACCGTTCATGAACGGCTACCGGCGCAGCCACTTCGACTACGCCTTCGACTACCGCACGGTCGACTTCGACCGTGGCGGCATCGATTCCTACGCCAGCTTCGGCCGCTGCTTCGACCTCTTCGGCGACGGCTCGATCCGGCTCGCCTTCACCCCCGGCCACAGCGCCGGGCACATGTCCGTCGTCGCCCGTCTGGCCGAGGACGACTTCGTGATCGGCGGCGACGCCATGTACATGCTCGACCAGCTCGAGGGCAAGGCGGCGATGCCTCCGCGCCCCTACGACGCCCACAACTTCCGCCGCTCCCTACAGGAGCTGAAGCTGTTCCGCTCTCAGTTTCCGAGCGCGGTGATCACGCCTGGACACGATCCGGAGTTCTACTCCCGGATCGAGCCGCGCTACGCGTAGCGATCTCGCCGTACATCCGCTTCACCTCGGCGAAGACCTCGGTCGCGACCTCGAGCTGGCGCTCGCGGCTGGCGTCCTTTTCGAGCGGGAAGGTCATCGGCTCGCCGAACTGGACCGTCACCTTCGGGAAGCGCAGCCGCTTCCAGCGGCGGGCCAGCTCGGAGCCGTGGATCGCGACCGGGACGATCGGAGCGCCCGATTCCAGCGCGATGCGGCCGATCCCCGGTTTCGGCTCGCCCAGCTCACCGGAGCGCTGGCGCCCGCCCTCGGCATAGACGAGCAGCATCTCCCCCTGGTCGAGCAGCTCGAAGGCGGTCTTGAAGGCCTCCTCGTCACGGTGGCCGCGGCGGACCGGGAAGACGCCGCCATGCTTGAAGATGAAGGTCAGGACCGGCGGTCCGAAGAGCTGGGATTTGGCCATGAAACGGACCTTGCGGCGCATGTAGACGCCGGCGAAGAAGTGGTCGAGCTGGCTGAAGTGGTTGGGAGCGAGAACCAGGCCGCCCTTGGCCGGCACGTTCTCGCGGCCGATCACGCGCACCCGGTAGATCAGCAGCGTCGGCAGGGTCAGGACCAAGCGCGCGATCGAGTACATCCAGACCGAGCCCTTGCGGGCCGACTCGTGGAACTGGTCGAAGTACTCCGCCGGGCGCGGATCCCTGTAGACCTGTGGCTTCATCTCGGCCATCGCTATGACCACCCTTCCATCCCGGCCCGGTTACGCGTAGTCAAACCCGCCGAATGGGGGCCGGCCCGGTCCAATCGCGCGAGCGCTCCAGCGCCCGAGCCCAGTCGGCCAGCAGCCCCTCGCGCTCGTCGGCGCCCATCCGCGGCTCATAGCGCGCCGCCTCCCGCCACATCTCCCCCACCTGCTCGCGGCTCCAGAGCCCGGTCGCGATCCCGGCCAGATAGGCGGCCCCGAGCGCGGTCGTCTCGGCGATCCCCGGCACCACCACAGGGGCGTCGAGGACGTCCGCCTGGAACTGCATCAGCCAGGCATTGGCGACGGCGCCCCCGTCGGCCTTCAGCACAGCCAGGCGCTCACCGGCGGCGGCCTCCTGGGCGCGGACCGCGTCGACGGTCTCGTAGGCGATCGCCTCCAGCGCCGCCCGCGCCAGGTGAGCGCGGCCGCTGCCGCGGGTGAGGCCGACGATCGTCCCGCGCGCGTAGGGGTCCCAGTGCGGCGATCCGAGCCCGGTCAGCGCCGGCACGAAGTAAACGCCGTCGTTGGAGTCCAGCGAGGCCGCCAGCGTCTCCGTCTCCGCCGCCGCCTCGATGATCCCGAGCCCGTCGCGCAGCCACTGCACGGCCGCCCCGGTGACGAAGATCGAGGCCTCCAGCGCATAAGTCACCTCGCTGCCCAAGCCCCAGGCGACGGTCGTCAGCAGACCCTCGGGCGGCTGCGGCGCGGTGGCGCCGACGTTGAGGAGGACGAAGCTGCCGGTGCCGTAGGTGTTCTTCGCCGTCCCAGGCGAGTGGCAGGCCTGGCCGAACAGCGCCGCCTGCTGATCGCCGGCCACTCCCGCTACCGGCACCTCGCCGCCGAACTCGGTGGTGGTGCCGAAGATCGAGCCGGAGGGCGCCGGCTCAGGCAGCCGCGCCGAATCGATGCCGAGCAGCTCGCAGATCTCCCCGTCCCAGCACAAGCGGCGGATATCGAACAGCATCGTCCGCGAGGCGTTGGAGTAGTCGGTCACGTGGCGGCCGGTCAGCTTGAACAGCAGCCAGGCGTCGATCGTCCCGAACACCGCCCGCTCCATCCCCTCGACGTTGCCCAGCAGCCACTCGATCTTGGTCGCGGAGAAGTAGGGGTCGATCCTCAGCCCAGTGCGCTCGCGGACCAGCGGCTCGTGGCCGTCGGCGATCAGCTCTCCGCAGCGCTCGGCGGTGCGGCGGTCCTGCCAGACCAGCGCCCGGTGCAGCGGCTCGCCACTGACCGGGTCCCAGGCGACCACGGTCTCGCGCTGGTTGGTGATCCCGATCCCCTCCAGCGCGGCGCCCTCGATCCCAGCCGCGGCGATCGCCTCGGCGGCGAGGAGACGCGTCACCGCCCAGATCTCGTTCGGGTCGTGCTCGACCCAGCCCGGGCGTGGGAAGAACTGCTCGAACTCCGAGTAGGCGCGGCCGGCCACCTGCCCCGCGCCGTCGAAGACGATGCAGGTGGTTCCCGTGGTCCCCTGGTCGATGGCGAGGATCATCGCTCTCTCCGGCCGCCGCGCATACGGGATACATACACCCGGGCAAAATCCCACAGCTGCCGCCCACGATGCCGGAACCCGGCCCAGGTCCTCCCCGTCGCCCGGTGCTCGAGGTCGACCTCGTACTCGCGAAGCCGGTAGCCGGCGCGGACGGCGTCGACGGTCATCCCGATCTCCATCCCGAAGCCGGCGGCGAACGGCAGCGTCGCCCGCAGCGCCTCGACACGCAGCGCCCGCTGGCCGGAGATCGGCGCCGTCGTCTCGACCCCGCAGAGGCGGCGGATCGACCAGCGGGCGAAGCGCAGGGCGATGCCGAAGCCACCGCCGACCCGGCGCGAGAAGGCCGCAACCGCGAGGTCGCACTCCCCCGCCTCGACCGCCGCGACCAGCGGCGCCAGCCGCGCCGCGCTCGCGCCGAGGTCGCCGTCGCAGAGCAGGATCAGATCCGGGGCCGGTTCCGCGCTCAGCGCAGCCGCCGCGGCTGCGCTTACGTTGGCGCCCTTGCCGTGTGGCTTGCCGCGGCTGACCACCTGCGCCCCGGCCGCCATCGCCAGCTCCGCGGTGCCGTCGGTCGAGGCGTCGTCGGCGATCCAGATCGCCGCCCTGCCGAACGCTTCGCGCAGCGCCGCGACGGTGGCGGCGATGCGATCGGCCTCGTTGCGGGCGGCGACGAGCACCGCGAGGCCGCTTGCTGAAGAGGGCTCCATCCCGGCCATTCTCGCTCCCCTCCGCCCTCC
>JBFXEM010000257.1:0-4176 GCA_050180135.1 Solirubrobacterales bacterium
ATCCCGGACACCTGCACCCTGCTGGTAGCTCGCTCCCGGGTCTTCGTCTACAAGTCCAAGCCCAAGGCCCGCCTCGTCGTCAAGTACAAGACCCGCGCCCCGGCCAAAGTCACCACCACCTACAAGGCCAAGCTCGCCAACGGCAAAACGCTGCAGCTCGGCTCTCTCAAGAAGACCTTCCAGACCCAGGGCACCTTCAAGCTCCCGGTCTCCCTCTCCGATGAGAACGTCGGCAAGGTCCGCTCCGCCAAGTCCTTCTCCGTCTCCTTCTCGATCCCCCGCACCCCCAAAGCCTGCGCCCGCGCCTACTCCAAGGCGCTGACCAAGAAGGCGAAAGTCGCCAAACAGACGGTCTGGTTCCAGTCGGACGCGCTGCTGGGCGGACTCTTCTAGGCCCGCCTCTGTTCGGCCGCGGGTTCGGGGACGGTCAGCCGCAGGCGCGGTCGCCGGCCTCGAACTCGGCCAGGGTGCAGCGGTAGGCGCGTGGGTAGTAGGGCCCCATCGCCCTGGCGGCAGCGGCCGGCTTGGCGTTCTGCGGCGCGTTCTGCACGGCGTTGTCGAAGCCTTCGTTCGGCAGCATGTTGCGGAAGATGAGGATCTGGCGGGCATGCGGCTGGGTGGTCGATAGGGGGATGAAGGTCCCGCCCGCCGCCTCGATCGCCTCCCGCGCGCTCGGCTCGGCGACCACGTAGGCGTACTCGCCGGCCGAGTTCAGGCTGGTTTCGAAGTCGGCGGCGCATCCGTATTCGCTCTTGCCGGCGCCGATCGGGTTGGCGACCACCGGCCAGGGGCTGCGGTAGACGTTGTTGCAGAGCGAGAAGTAGCGCAGCTGGAGGTTCTTCTGGGGCCAGGGAACGGGACGGGTCCCGCGCGGCGTCGTCGGCGCCTTGCCACGGACCACGACAACCGTGCCGGGCACGGGGCGCAGCAGCGCCGAGACGTATGCGTTGTTGACGTTCGGGAAGAAGGAGTTCGTGGCCGCCGCCGAGGCGCGGAAGAACTGCAGCGGCGGCGGGCATTCCGAGCGGCGACAGGGCTTCGTCCCTTCCGAGCCGCCGCGCAGCGCCTTTGCGAGCTTCGCCAGCCCGTGGACCATTCGC
Organism: Solirubrobacterales bacterium; assembly: GCA_050180135.1. Classification (GTDB taxonomy): domain Bacteria; phylum Actinomycetota; class Thermoleophilia; order Solirubrobacterales; family 70-9; genus VAYN01. Next base: position 1,101 of record JBFXEM010000257.1, read on the forward strand.
TTCGTCGGCTGGAGTCGCAGCCGCGCGGCAAGGGCCTGCGCGGCCTTCGTCGCCGACGCCTTGGAGCGGACCGAGGCGGCGAGCTTCCCGGTCGGTGCCGGGCACCGCGGCAGCGCGATCCGCTCGCCGTCCTCGAGCAGGGACAGCTTCGGCAGCTGCACGGCGCCGTTGCCGCCGGTCGGCAGGTAGACGCGGTAGAGCAGGAAGCCGAGCGGCGCCGCGCTTTCAGCAGTCGCGTTTTCGGGGGCGAGCGGCAAGACGTTCTTCTCGCCCGGCTTGGCCTTGGCCGAGAGGACGAGGGTGAAGTCGCCGCCCGGCTTGCCTGGCCGCTGGAAGGGATTGACCGAGCCGGCCTGCGGATCGATCTGGTAGTCGGCGATGCCCGAGGAGACCCCGTTCGCTTCGAACGATCCGCCGTTTTCGTCGTAGACGTTGAACGACATGTAGCGGGCGTTCGGATACTGGCCTTCGATCTCGATCTCGGTGCCCGCTTCGGCGTAGAACGGGGTCGTCCAGTAAGTTGCCGCCGCGTCGGGGAAGGCGACGTTCAGGGTTTCCGGCGTCGTCTTCGTCCACCAGGAGCAGTGGGGGAAGGCGCTCGACGCCTCCGCCGAGGCGCCCGCCGGCAGGCCGACGAGCAGGCCGAGCGCGAGAACCAAACACAGCGACAGTCCACGGATAGAGAGCGATCGGAACATCGGCTCCGAGTGTTTCGACAGCGCCCCCGCGCGACTTGAATCGGCCGAAGCCCACGGAGAGGTCGCTGATCGCGACCTCAAAGCTCAGCCGGCGGCGGCATCCAGATCCTCGATGTCCGCGAGATCTCGAGTCCGCCCGGCCGCTTGCTTCATCGCCCTCAGGTCCTCGCGCGAGCAGATCCATACCGTCGATCCGAGGATCTCGGCCTCCGTGGCTCTCGCCCGGAGATCCTCGAATCTCGGCACGCCGTCGAGACCTTGGACTACGTCGAGCCTTCCCAGGTCGGTCTCGATGGCGACCTGCTCGCCACCGGCCAGTGCTGCCGCGATCGAGAACGGGGTGCCGAGCAGGGCCTCGCCCTGGTGGACGCGCCCGCTCGCGCCTACTGCGACCTCGGCGACTCGCTTGATGTTGTCGGGGTCAGTCGAGATGACCACGTCCACGTCCTTCGTGCCCCTCACTACTCCCCAAGCGTTGAGTGCGAGCCCGCCCACGACGACGAACTCAACCTTGGCCCTGGCCAGGCGCCTAAGTAGCTCGTCGAAGGCCGGCTCGTTCAACTCTTGAGAGCGACGCCGGTAAAGCGCAGCAGCTTGTGGCTGAGCGCGATGCCCTCGGAAAGGTTCACGGTGAGCGAGCGCTGCGCGTCTTCGCGCAGGCGCTGGACCCGGATGGTCTCGGCGTCGGCTGCTGCCGACGGGCTGTCTTTGTCGCGACGCTCGATGGAGACGATGCTAGCGCTGGCCCGGTCCGCCGGCGCGCGCCCGGGCGCTTGACCCGGTTCGGTCGCGCCCGTGCTCAGCCCGCCACGCTGATCGCCAGCGGATCGCCCGGGATCATGACCTGGGACTGGGGGCCGTCGTCGGTCGGCCACGACGCGACGATCGACGCGCCGGGCGCGCCCTGGACGGTCAGCGTTACGTCCTCCGTCCCTTCGAGTTCGAGCGCCGCGGTCAGGCCGAAGTTGAAGGGCGAGCCTTCCGCAGCGGTTTCCACAACGATCGCCCCATAGCTGACGATGAGCCCGGTGAGCGGGATCCCGGGTCGTTCGGTGGCGAGCTCGAGGCCCACTCCACGCGAGGATTGCGGGATGGCCCAACCGGCTCGCCCGCCGATGGGGGTGACCAGCAGCTTGAAGGGCTGACCGGGGGTGGCGCTCTGGACCTCGACGGTGATGTCGACGAGGTCGGCCTCCTCGACCCCGTTGTCGACGAAGAGCGAGGCCGAGCCGAAGCCGCCCGCCCGCACCGGGTCGGCCCGCTTGGCGAAGGCGGCGAGGGTGCCGGAGCCCTTTCCGCGCAGCGGCTTGACCCGGTAGGTGAGGGTCTTGTGGCGGCGGTCGTAGCGGGGACGACTGAGGGTGACCAGGGCGACGTCGCGCGAGCGGGGACCGTGGTCGAGGACGAGGGCGGCGTTCGGTGGGTCGGCGGCGAAGCCAGCCTTGCCCCAGCCGCTGACGAAGTCGCGCAGGCGCTGGCTGCCGGCGCGGCGGCGGGGCCGGTCGGTGAAGGTCGAGACCCGCGGCGAGATGCCGGTCAGCTGCAGCTCGAAGCTGCCGGAGCCGAGCTGGCGGAGCGAGCCTCCCTGGGTCTGCTGAACGTAGAGAAGCGAGCCGGCGCCCGAGGTTTTGCCGCTTGCCGCGCTCGCGCCCGGCGCGAGCGCGGCGAGGGCGAGGAGCGCGCACAGCGCCAGCAGCATCGATGTCGACCGCGGCTTCACCTGCTCCTTTCTCGGCAGCCTGGCGTTGAGCTTTAGCTGGGTAGCGCCGCGGCGAACCGGTGAAGCTGGCCGGCCGCGAGTTCAGGGCCTACATCCACAGAGGCGTGCCGCGGGATGAGTGAGGCTTTTCGGCCTCGAGCCGCCGGACCTCCCGGTCGTCCACGCCTGGGACGTCGAGAGCGGCAGGGCGGGGCGCTTCCGCCCGTTCGCCGACCCGGTGAAGTTCGCCGAGGACGTGCCCGCCGCGGACTCGGTGGTCGGGTAGCGCTGCGACTACTTCTTCTTGGCGAGGTACACGCGAACGGTTTTCCGCAGCGTGATCTTCTTCTCGCCCGGGGCCGTGATGACGGCCTTGACGGCCAGCCTGATCGAGCCCTTGGACTTGATCAGGGCCGCGCCCTTCTTGGTGACCTTCAGCTTCACCGCCCGCTGCTGGCCGGCGGGGATCTTCACCTTGCCGCGCCCGACCACGATCTTGCGGGGTTTTTTCCCGGCCGAGGCGGCCGCGAACTGCCAGGGGCGGGGCCGGGAGGAGGCGCGGCCCTTGGCGCTGCCTTCGGCCTTGACCGTGCAGTCCTGGACCGGGCAGAAGACGAGCATCGGGCGGATGTAGCCCCCCGCCGTCCAGGGGATCCGTTTGGTGATCCAGACCACTTTC
>JBFXEM010000258.1:0-4175 GCA_050180135.1 Solirubrobacterales bacterium
GATCCGCAGCAACGAGAAGGCCGGCACACAGCGCAGGGTGACGGCGGCGATCGCCCCCAGCGCCCCGACCCCGACCCGCGCCGCCCGCAGCAGCCGCGGGTCCGCCGCGGCGGTGAGGCTGCGGACACTGCCATCGGCCAGCACCAGCTCGATCGCCTCGACCTGGGCCGAGAGGTTGCGCAAGCGGGCGCCGGTTCCGTGCGTCCCGGTCGAGATCGCGCCGGCGATCGTCTGGCGGTCGATGTCCCCGAGGTTCTCCATCGCCAGGCCGAGCCGCGCGAGCTCCTCGTTCAGGTCTGCGAGCACGGTGCCGGCCCCAACCCGGACCAGGCCGGAGCCGGGGTCGGCGTCGAGCACGCCCGCCAACGCCTCGATCCGCACCAGCGTCTGCTCGGTCAGCGCCGCCTCGGTGAAGGAGTGGCCGGAGCCGGCGACGCTGACCTTGCCGCCCGCCGCCGCCGTGGCGCCGACGACCTCGATCAACTCCTCGCGGCTCCCGGGATGGACGATCTGCGCCGGCCGGCAGGACTGGTCGCCGGCCCAGTTGGTCCACTCGCCAGCGACCGTCTGGCCGCGCCGACGCGCCACCCTCCTCAGGCCCCCACCGGCGGCGCGACCGGGTCCGGCGAGAGCGCCCGGAACGCGTAGAGGACGGTCGCGATCAGCAGCGCCGCCAGCGCCAGGGCCGGGACCGCGTTGCCGGTCAGAGTGGCGACGACACCGCCACCGACACCGCCCAGCACCTGGCCCGAGGCCCAGGCCATGTTCGAGAGGCCGGCCGCGAAGCCCTGGTGCAACCCGCGGGAGGCGGCGATGTCGGAGATCATCGTCATCGCGGGAGCGAAGCAGAGTCCGGCCCCGAGTGAGGTGACGATCAGGGTCGCGAGCACAACCCCCAGCACCTGCGCCGCCGCCAGCATGATCATCGCGACGGCGCAGATCGAGAGCCCGACCACGTACGGCATGCGGCGGCCGACCCGGTCGGAGAAGCGGCCGGCGATCGGCGCCAGCACCGCCTCGAGGCCGGCGCCGGCGATGAAGCCGGCGGCGATCACCCCGTGGCTGCCACCGAGTTCGTCGATCCGCAGCGGCACCAGCACCTCGATCGCCCCGAACAGCGCCGACGGCACGGCGACGAAGATGGCGGCGTTGACCACGGGTCGGCTGACCATCGTCGCGGCGACCTCGCGCAGGGTCTGGGTCTCGGCCACCGCGCTCTCCGGCAACCGCGAGGCCGCATATGCGAGCGCCAACGAGATCGCCAGCACCGAGCCGAAGACGGGGCCGGTGCCCACGGTCCCGGCCAGCGCCCCCAGCGCCGGCCCGAGCAGGGCGCCCGCGACCGCCGTTCCGAGCACCGTCCCGATCACCGAGCCACGCTTGTCCTCGGGCGCGGTGGTGACCAGCCAGGTCAGCGCCCCGGACCAGATCAGCGCCCCGGCCACGCCCTGGATGAAGCGAGCGACGTCCAGCAGGAGGATCTGCTCGACCAGGCCGAAGGCGAGGCTGGCGAGCCCCAGCGTGCAGAGCCCCCAGATCACGGTCCGCCGCGGCCCGACCCGGCTGGCGACGAACCCGGCCGGGAGCGCGGCGAGCAGCGTCCCCGCCGCGTAGGAGGCAGAGAGGATCCCGGCCTGGGCGTCGCTCAGATCGAGGTCGTCGGCGTACTCGGGCAGCAGCGGCGCGATCGCCGAGAAGAAGACGACGTCGAGGAAGACCATCATCGAAGCGAGAATCACCAACCGGCGCATGCGTCCATCCAATCAGTACCGCGCCCTCTGCCGAAACGGCGCCCTCTAGCATTGCCGGCGCGCCCGTCCCGGAGGGGTGGCAGAGCGGTTGAATGCGCCGGTCTTGAAAACCGGTGGGCGTCGCAAGGCGCCTCGTGGGTTCGAATCCCACCCCCTCCGTGTAGCGGCCCAGGCAGGAAAGGCAGGCCCGCGGCCGAACGTCCCGGGGATGGAAAGGGTTCCCAGACGGGCCGCCCGTGAGGAGCGCTGGCGCCAGCGTGCCGAACGGGCGCGCGACGCGTTCGGCCTCGTGCTGACGCTGGTGCTGCTCACCTACATCCTCACCTCGCTGCTCAACAACCGCGGCTGGACCGCGGTGATCCTGCTCGCCGCCACCAGCGCCACCTCGATCGTGGCACTGACCAGCTCGCACTCGACGGCCACCGCCGTGCGCAGGGCGATCTGGGTCTCGGTGCTGACGATGCTGTTCGGCGTGATCGGGGCGGCAAGCGGCACCCACCTCTGGCTCAATCTCGCCTCGGCCACGCAGATCACCCTGCTGGCGGTGGCGATGGGGGCGGTGCTGCGGCGGGTCGTGACGACCGCCGAAGTCGGCTCACGCACGATCCTCGGCGCGATCAGCGTCTACACGGTGATGGGGATCCTCTTCACCTTCCTCTACGGGACGATCGACCGAATCCAGAACACCCCATTCTTCGAAGGCCATCCCCACCCCGACGGCAGCGACTTCATCTTCTTCAGCTACACGACGCTGACCACGACCGGGTACGGAGACCTGGTGCCGGGTGGGCAGCCGGGCGAGATGGTCGCCGGCCTGGAGATGATGATCGGGCAGATCTTCCTCGTCACCCTGGTCGCCGGCCTGGACAGCCTCTGGCGCCCGGGCGAAGGACTGCTCAAGAGGCGCCAACGGCGCGGCGGCGAGGAACCCCCCGCCCCCGGGTCAGCCGCTTAGCGCCGCCTCCATCTCCGCCAGCTGGGACTCGATCCCGGAGGAGATGCCGTCGCAGATCTGGTGCACGCCGGGGTCGGCGATCGAGTAGATCGAGCTGGTCCCCTGCTTGCGGCGGGCGACGAAGCCCTCCGCGTGCAACGCCGCCAGGTGCTTGGAGACGTTCTGCTGGGAGCCGCCGACGGCGGTGGCGATCTCGCCCACCGAGGCTTCGCCTTCGCGGCGCAGCAGATCGATGATCCGTAGCCGGGTCGGATCGGAGAGGGCGCGGAAGCGGCGGGCGATCAGCTCGGCCGCATCTGGAGGTAGCGGGGTCGTTCTCACTGTGTTATCGTACCATCTACAACTGTTAAGTTGTTCAGTTGTACATCTGTAGATTTGTGAAAAGGAGAAGCGAGATGTCAGCGACGACCGTACAAACCGCAGCGGCGCAAGCGCGCGCAGGCAGAGCTCGGAGCTGGCCGCTGGAGCGAATCCTCTTCCTCCTGGCCGGGACGATGACCGGCCTCAGCGCCCTCCTTGCCGCCTTCGTCAGTCCCTGGTTCCTGCTCCTGACCGGGTTCGTCGCGATCAACCAGCTCGCCTTCGCCAGCATCCGCCACTGCGGCGCCTCGCTGATCCTCGAGCACGTCTTCGGCGCCAAGCGGTGCGCGGACCGATGAGCGAGCTGGGACCGATCGGCCGGCTCGGGCGCTTCGCCGCCAGCCACCGCCGCGGCGTCTTCGCCGCCTGGATCGTGATCGCCCTCGGGCTCGGCTTCCTCGCCCCGCGGGTCGAGACCGCGCTCTCCGGCGCCGGCTGGCAGGCCAACGGCTCGGAGTCGGTGCAGGTGCGCGAACAGCTCGACAGCCAGTTCGGCGGTGCCAGCTCCTACGCGATCCAGGTCGCCGTCCACTCCGCCGACACCACGGTCGGCGACCCCAGCTTCGACGCAACCGTGCGCCGGGTCGAACGCGTCCTCGCCGCCGACCCCGCGGTGCGCGCGGTCGTGGCGCCCCGTCCCGGCTCCTCGATCTCGCCCGACGGCCATACCGCGCTCGTCGTCGGCACCGCCGCCGAAAGTCCCAACGAGATGGTCGCCGCCGCCGACGACCTCAAGTCCGAGGTCGCCGCGGTCGCCGCCCCGGGCGTCGAAGCGAACCTGACCGGCGCCCCGGGCATGTGGTCGGACTTCAACGAAGCCAACCGCGACGCGATGATGAAGTCGGAGCTGATCTCCTGGCCGGTGACCCTGGCGATCCTCGTCCTCGCCTTCGGCTCGCTGGTCGCCGCCGGGCTGCCGCTGATGCTGACGATCATCGGCCTCGTCGCCTCCGCCGGCGTCCTCTACCTAGGCACCCTGCTCTCGCCGATCTCGATCTGGGCGATGAACTTCGCGCTGATGTTCGCGCTCGCGCTCGGCATCGACTACGCGCTGTTCATCGTCATGCGCTTCCGCAATGCCCTCTTCGGCCAGGGCGAGGACCCGGCCG
>JBFXEM010000259.1:0-4173 GCA_050180135.1 Solirubrobacterales bacterium
TCGACGAAGAGGAAGGCGGCGTCGGGAACGGTGGCGGCGTGCGCGGCGCGGCCACCGCACTCGGCCTTCAGCTCGTAGCCGAAGTAGCCGACGAAGCCGCAGTTGAAGCCGAAGGGAAGCTCGGTGACGGGCCCTCGCAACCGCTCCAGCTCGGCCGCGAGGTAGGCGAAGATCGATTCCTCCCGCGTTTCCACCTCTTCCCCACGCCGCACCCGCACCGCGCCCGTGGCGAGCTCGTAGGTGATGCTCGCCCCGTGCGGTCCGGGTGCGCCGAAGAACGAGAAACGGGCGCCTTCGCCGACCCGGCTGCTGTCGAGCCAGAAGGCCTCGCCGCAGGTGCCGTAGAGGCGCTCGAAGGCGAGCTCGGGGTCGCGATCGCCGTCGAGGCGACGGACCTTCAGCTCCACCGGGCGCACTCCGTGGTCAGATCGCGGAAGTTGGCCAGCAGCCGCCGGCCGTGCTCGGAGGCGACCGACTCGGGGTGGAACTGGATCCCCCAATGCGGCAGGCGACGGTGGGCGATCGCCATCAGCACACCGTCCTCGGCCCAGGCGATCGGCTCCAGCGCCGCCGGCAGCGGCTCGGCCAGGCAGAGCGAGTGGTAGCGGACCGCGTGGAACTCGGCCGGGATGCCGGCGAACAGGGAGGAGCCGCGGTGGCGGATCCCGCTGACGCCGCCGTGCACCGGCGCCGGCGCGTGCACGACGGCGGCGCCGGCGACCCAGCCGAGGCCCTGATGACCGAGGCAGACGCCGAGCACCGGTACCTCGGCCCGGCGCAGAACCGTGGCGCAGATGCCGAAGTCGGCTTCGCGATCGGGCCGGCCGGGCCCCGGCGAGAGGACGACGTTGTCGGCGCCGAGCGCCGCCAGCTCCTCCCACTCCGCCTCGTCGTTGCGGACGACCACCGGCTCGGCCCCGTTGACCTCCGCCAATAGGTGGAAGAGGTTGTAGGTGAAGGAGTCGTGGTTGTCGATCAGCAGCGTCTGCATCGCCGAGAACGGATACTTACGCGGTGAGCCCCCCGGCGCCGCCAGACCCCAGCCACGGCCTCTTCGAGACGATGCTGATCGCCGGCGGCCGCCCGGTCGAGCTGGTCGCCCACCTGGGCCGCCTCACCGCCAGCGCCCGCGAGCTGTTCGGCGCCGAGCTGCCCGCGGAGCTCCCCGGCGACCTCGTCCGCGCCTGCGCCGGGATCGAGCTGGGCCGGGTGCGGATCGACGTCGTCCCCGACGGCGCGAGCGAGCTCCGCTACGAGATCAAGGCGACCGCGATCGACCCCAGCGCCTTCTTCCCCGACTGGGAGCGCGGCGAGCGCCTGCGCAGCGTCGGCGCCGAGGGCTGGTCGGGTGCCCACAAGTGGTCGGACCGGCGCTGGCTCGAGAACGCCGAGCGGGAGCTCGGCGAGGAGGTGCCGCTGCTGGTCGACGCCGACGGCTACGCGCTGGAGGCCGGCCGCGCCAATCTCTTCATCGTCGTCGACGGGGCCCTGGCGACTCCCCCCGTCGACGGCCGCATCCTCCCCGGCACAGCCCGGGCCGCGACCCTAGAGATCGCGGCCGACCTGGAGATCGAGGCGAGCGAGCGGCCGCTGGCGCTGAGCGAGCTGGGCGAGGCCGACGAGGTATTCCTCACCTCCTCGGTGAAGGGCCTGCGCCCGGTGCGCTGGCTCGACGGCGTCGAGCTGAGCCGCCGCAGCACCCTGGTCGAGCGCCTCGCCGCCGAGCTGCGCCAGCGCTGGCTCGGCAACCGCGCGACCCCTCGGCCCTGACGGGCTAATGCACTTTCTTCAGTTTCGAGCGTTCCTCGTGGCGTTCGACGACCTGGACGATCAACTTCACCACGTTGGAGTCGCCGGCGGCCTTGATGTGGCCGGTTTCGGCGGCGCGGCGGTAGCTCTTGACCGTCCCCTTCTCGGCCAGCTCGTTGAACTGGGGACGGTCGATTTCGACCAGGACCCGCTCGTCCTGGGCGAGGTCCTTGGTGATTTTCGGCCCCGGCAGCTCGACCCGGTAGAGCTGGACGTCGTGCCGGGCTTTGAGCTCGAGCCCGAAGACCAGCTTCAGGTTCGCCAGGGCAGGGACTTCGGCCACGAATCGCTCGACGCCGGTGCGGATCAGATCTGCGGTCGAGGCCATCGTTCCCTTCCTTAGATCTTGTGCCGTTGCAGGAGCTTCTTGCCGATCACCATGCGCTGGATCTCCGAGGTCCCCTCGCCGATCAGCAGCAGCGGCGCGTCGCGGTAGAGGCGCTCGATCTCGTACTCCTTCGAGTAGCCGTAGCCGCCGTGGATGCGGAAGCTCTCCTCGACGCACTCCTTGCCGGTCTCCGAGGCCAGTAGCTTGGCCATCCCGGCCTCGAGGTCCGAGCGCTCGCCGGCGTCCTTCATCCGGGCCGCTTTGCGGGTGACCAGGCGGGCGGCCTCGATCTTGGTCGCCATGTCGGCGAGCTTGAACTGGATCGCCTGGTGCTGGGCGATCGGCCTGCCGAAGGTCTTGCGCTCCTGGCTGTAGCGGATCGCCAGCTCGAAGGCGCGCTGGGCGATGCCGACGCCGCGGGCGGCGACGTTGACGCGGCCGACCTCGAGCGCGTCCATCATCTGCGAGAAGCCCTCGCCGATCCCGGCCTCGCCGCCGAGGATGCGGTCGGGCGGGCAGCGGTAGCCGTCGTAGACGAGCTCGGTCGACTCGACCCCCTTGTAGCCCATCTTCTTGATTTTCGGCGGCACCGTCAGGCCCTTGAAGTCGCCCTCGTTGACTTCCTTCCAGGGCTCCTTCTCGGTGATGAAGCAGGTCATCCCCTTGTAAGGGGGGTCGGCCTGATTGTCGGTCTTCATGAGGACGAAGACGACGCCGGAGCCGAGCCCGTTGGTGACCCACATCTTCTGGCCGTTCAGCTCCCAGGCCCCGTCGACCTCCTTGGCGGAGGACTTGATGCCCTGCACGTCGGAGCCGACCTCGGGCTCGGAGAGCGAGAAGGCGGCGCGGATCTCGCCGGTCGCCATCTTCGGCAGGAAGTATTCCTTCTGCTCGTCGGTGCCGAACTTCATCAGCAGGTAGGAGCCGATGAAGTGGGTGTTGACGACACCGGAGATCGAGATCCAGCCGCGCGAGAGCTCTTCGACGATCATCGCGTAGGTCGTCAGGTCGAGACCCATGCCGCCGTACTCCTCGGGGATCGTCACCCCGAACAGCCCCAGCTCTTTCATTTCCTCGACGATCGCCTCCGGGAAGGTGTCCTCGTGGTCGAAGTGCTCGGCGTTGGGGATGATCTTCTCGTCGGCGAACTGCCGCACCATCTCCGTGATGTCGCGCTGGAGGTCGGTCTGTTCGCTGAATGAAGCGGTGTCTACGGCCATTGCTCCCTACCTGGTCAGGTCTATTTACGAGGTGTTCCTAGGTTATCTGGCCGCCGCCGCATCGCGGCCCCCCGCGCGCCCGCACAACGACCAAGGGCCGCGCCGGGATCGAATCCCGGCGCGGCCCTTTCGTCGCTAGCTTCCTCCCTGACTAGGGTTGACTCAGCGTCGCCGACCAGCGCATCGAGGACCAGTTTTCCGGGTCGCTGTTCGGGCTCACCTGCAGCGTCAGCAGGTCGCCGGCGGCAAAAGAGACCGTGGCGGTGCTGGTGCAGGACGTTTCACCGGAGCTGATCGTGCAGGTCACGGCCGGGGACGACGTGCTGGCGTTCTTGCGAATCGTGAACGTCCAGCTGTTGCTGCCGAAGCCGGGATTGCTGCCGATCTTCACCGCTAGGTTCGAGATCGTGCCGGCGGCCGGCATGATCTGCTGGACGCTCGACTCGGTCGTCGTCGAGGCGCTGGTCAGGAACGGCCCCAGGTAGCTCGACGATTTGTTCGACGCGGCGTTGGTGGTGGTGAAGCCGCCGACGAACATCCGGCTTGCGCCGTTGGTCCCGTTCGTGCCGTTGGTGCCGTTGGTGCCATCTTTACCGTCTTTTCCGGCGGGACCGGTTGCACCGGCGGGGCCGGCGGGGCCAGTCGGGCCAGCGGGGCCGGCGGGGCCGGTGGCACCCGGAGCGCCGTCTTCACCGTCTTCGCCGTCCTGCCCGGGGACGCCCTGGGGGCCCTGGGGGCCCTGGGGGCCGACGAGCGAGGTGCCGGTGCTCCAGTCGCCGCCTTCGTTGGCGTAGATCTTGTACACGGCGGTGTCGA
>JBFXEM010000260.1:0-4165 GCA_050180135.1 Solirubrobacterales bacterium
CGATCGACACGTCGTCAAGCGCCTGAAAGTCCCCGAAGCTCTTGTTGGCTCCCTCGACTGAGATACCCATCAGGCGTCCTCCTTTCGTTTGAGCAGGTTCATTGCGAGAAGCGTCATCAGCGCCAGTAGGGCGAGCAGCAGGGAGGCGCCGTAGGCGCCGGGGTCGTTGAAGCGCTCGAATTCCTTCTGGACGAAGAGCGGCAGCGTTTCGGTCTGGCCCGAGATCGTTCCGGAGACGATCGTCACGGCCCCGAACTCGCCGAGGACGCGGGCGGTGGTGAGGACGACGCCGTAGGCGACGCCCCAGCGGATCGCCGGCAGGGTGACCCGGCGGAAGGTCTGCCAGGCGTTGGCGCCGAGCGTCGAGGCCGCCTGCTCCTGCTCGGTCCCGATCTCCTGCAGCACCGGCACCGTCTCCCGCACCACGAAGGGCAGCGAGACGAAGATGCTGGCCAGCACCATCCCCGGGACCGAGAACAGGACCTTGATCCCGGCTTCGGCCAGGGTCGGTCCGAACCAGCCGCCGTTGGTGCTGTAGAGCAGGTAGAGGGCGAGGCCGATGACGACCGGCGAGAGCGCGAAGGGGAGGTTGATGACGGCGTCGATCACCGCGTTGCCCTTCCACTTGTGGCGCACCAGCAAGATCGCGCAGACGACGCCGAAGACGGTGTTCAGCGGCACCGCGATCGCGACCATCAGCAGGCTCAGCTTCAGCGCGTGCAGGCCGTTGGGCGAGGTGATCGCGTCGAGCGGCGGTGCGATCCCGTCCTTGAAGGTTTCGGTGAAGATGATCACCAGCGGCGCGACCAGCAGCAGCGCCAGGAACCCGAGCCCGAGGACGCGCAGGGTCCAGCGGCTGGCGGCGCTGGAGCCGACCTGGCTGCGAGCGCTAGCGGAGCTCATCGTCGCCGCCCTTCTGCTCCGCCTGGTCGGGCATCTCGCCGGCCATCGGCATCACCAGGGTGCCCCCGGTCGAGCGTTCGTGCTTGCTGCCCCAGCGCTGGATCAGCGAGATCGCCGCCAGGCAGAGCAGCGCCGCGAACAGCAGCACCATCGAGACCGCCGCGGCCCCGGTCTCGTTGCCGGACTCGACCTGGGAGCGGATGAAGACCGAGGAGACCTGCGTGTCGGGCAGGCCGCCGGCGAAGATCAGGACCGAGCCGAACTCGCCGAGCGCGCGGGCGAAGGCCAGCGCGACGCCGGCCGCGAGGCCGGGGAGGAGGTTGGGGAAGATGATCCGGCGGAAGACGGTGAAGCCGTTGGCGCCGAGCGAGGCGGCGGCCTCCTCCATCTCCCGATCCATCTCGATCAGCAGCGGCTGCACCGCGCGGACGACGAAGGGGAGGGTGACGAAGAGCAGGGCGACGACGACCGCGGCGCGGGTGAAGGCGATGTCGATCCCGAACGGGCTGTCGTTGCCGTAGAGGGCGAGCAGGGTGAGGCTGGCGACGATCGTCGGCAGCGCGAAGGGAAGGTCGATGATCGCGTTGACCGCGCCCTTGCCGGGGAATTGGTCGCGGACCAGGATCCAGGCGATGATCGTGCCGAAGACCGCGTTGATCGCGACCACGATCAGCGAGGCGACCAGGGTCAGCTGCAGCGCGCGGACCGCCGGTGGGGAGGTCACCTGGGTCCAGAAGTTGCTGAGGCCGGAGGAAAGCGATTCGTCGGCGAGCGCCGCCAGCGGAATCAGGACCATCAGGCTGAGGTACAGGACTACGTAGCCGCGACCGAGGCCGACGCCGAGCCCGGGCAGGCGGATGCCTGCCCGGGGAGCGGCGCTGTTGGGGAGGGCTGCCGGGTTAGCCTCCATGGTTCAGCCGCTGGTGGAAACGCCGAGTTCGGTCTCGATTTTCGCGACGGAGCCGGTTTCGTCGTCGAAGAACTCGTCGTTGACTTTGCCCCAGCCACCGAAGTCGGCGATCGTGAACAGGTCAGCGGGGGTCGGGAACTGTTTCTCGTCGACCAGTGCCGGGTTGACCGGGCGGTAGCCGTTCTCAGCCCAGATTTCCTGGCCCTCGTCGGACCACATGAAGTTGAGGAAATCCTCGGCCGCGGGCTCCGGCGCGTCTTTGGTGACCGCGATCGGGGTCTCGATTTTGAGCGTCGACGGCGGCACGACGTATTCGACGTCTTCGCCCTCGTCGATCGCCTTGATCGCCTCGTTCTCGTAGCTGAGCAGCAGGTCGCCCTCGCCCTGGGTGAAGGTGGCGAGCGCGTCGCGGGCGCTGCCCGGCTGCGCGACCGTCTTCTCGAGCACGGTCTTCACCTCGGCGAGCGCCTGGTCGGGCGTCTTGCCCGCGTTGATCGCGGCGCCGTAGATGGCCATGATGTTCCAGCGGGCGGAGCCCGAGCTGAACGGGTTCGGGGTGACCACGTCGACGTCCTTGGTCTGCAGGTCGGCGAGGGATTTCAGACCCTCGGGGTTGCCGTTGCGGACGACCATCACCACGACCGAGTCGGCCGCGATGCCCTTGTATTTGTTGTTGGTCCAGTCTTTGGCGACGATTTCGCCTTCTTCGACCAGCCGTTCCATGTCGCCCGCCTGGGAGAAGTGGACGATCGACGCGGGCTGACCCGCGACCACCGCGCGGCTCTGGTCGCCGGAGGCGCCGAAGGAGTTGCTGAAGGACACGCCTTCACCCTCTGGAGTCGCTTCGAAACCGGGCTCGAGGAATTCCGTGTAGACCGATTCGGGGGTCGAGTAGCCGACCACGTCGAGCCTGCCTCCCGAGGAGGCGCTGCCGCCGGTGTCCGAGCCCCCGCTCGTCGAACCTGAACTGCTGCTGTCATCGCCTCCACCGCATCCGACGGCGAAGACCGCGATAAGCAACGTGAGCATGGCGGCCGAGAGGCCAACCTTCACGCTGCGCCGCCGGGTGTTGCGCGCGTTCCGCATCTGATTCCTTCCTATGTCGACTAACTAACTAGTGAATGGAAGGACGGCAGGCTAGCACAATGTTGATCGGCAAAGTAAGGAATTCGGATCGGGATTGACAGAACTAAGCTCTCGGGCGGGAGAAACCGAGGAAGGGAGCGGGGATGAGCATTGACTTCGTACGCACGCCGGAGGAGCTGCTGGAGGGGTTGCCTGGGTATCCGTTCGAGTCCGTCTACCGCGAGGTCGACGGCCTGCGGCTGGCGCACCTCGACGAGGGCGAGGGCAAGCCGGTCGTCTTCTTCCACGGCGAGCCGACCTGGTCGTACCTGTGGCGCAAGGTGATTCCGCCGGTGCGCGACGCCGGCTACCGCTGCATCGCCCCTGACTACGCCGGCTTCGGCCGCTCCGACAAGCCCACCGAGCTCGGCAGGTACACCTACGACCGCCACGTCGAGCTGATGGCGGCCCTGCTGGAGGAACTCGACCTGCGCGACGCGACCGCGGTCGTCCACGATTGGGGCGGGCCGATCGGGATGCGGCTGGCGGTTGAGCATCCCGAGCGGATCTCGCGGCTCGTGATCATGGAGACCGGGCCGTTTACCGGTCACCAGCGGATGAGCGAGGCCTGGATGGCGTTCCGCGAGTTCGTCCGCGGCAACGAGGACGTGCCGGTCGGCTTCCTGGTCCGCGGCGGCTGCAAGCACGATCCCGGCGATGCGGTGATCGCCGCCTACGACGCTCCTTATATAGACGGGCCCTCGAAGGCCGGCGCCCGCGCCTTCCCGCTGATCCTGCCGACGACGCCGGAGATGCCGGGGGCGGCCGAGGGCAAAGCGGTCGCCGACGCGCTGCGCGGCGACGATCGCCCGACCCTGGTCCTCTGGGCCGACTCGGACCCGATCCTGCCCTTCAGCGTCGGCGAGCGGGTCTCCAGCGAGCTCAACTTCCCACCGCCGCGGGCGATCGCCGACGCCTCGCACTTCCTGCAGGAGGACGCGGGAGAGGAGATCGGCCGGGTGATCGCCGAGTGGCTGGGGTAGGCGCGGTCGACTAGGAGACCAGGCTGGCGCGGTCGACCAGCTCGATCAGGTCGGCGTGCGAGCGGTCGAGCAGCAGCTGCGCGCGGCGCGGCGGCTCTTCGTCCTCGATCCAGGTGACGGTCCCGGGCCAGTAGGCGTTCGGTGGCTGGCCGGGGTGGTGGAAGACGGAGGAGAAGGTCCAGCTGCCGGTGTTGTGGAGGTTGCCGCCACCGGCCAGCCGCCAGTGGGCTTCGGCCGCCGTCGG